>NZ_JASKYR010000396.1:0-6024 GCF_041028215.1 Streptomyces flavofungini | reverse complement strand
GGCTTCGAGCATGCCCATGGTGATCTGCCCGCCCGGCAAAGGAAGATTGTCATCGCGTCCCTGTCGACGGCACGGTACTTGGCCGCTCGCACCCCGTGGGCGACGTCGCGAAGTACCTGCAGGAGGCTGGCCTCATGGACTTCGACAGGCTTGACGTGGTGCGCTCCTCGCTGATCGGGTGGCGCGGGGGCGGGCCCGACGTCTGGACGCATTGACTACGGGCGCAGGCAGCATGCCATTGGGGTCGTAGGACCGGTGAGCACCCCGGCCCGGCGCGATGCTGTCGTCATGACCTACGGCTTCACCGCGCATATGGACGAAACCGCCACCTGGTACCGCGACGTCCTCACCGCCTTCTACCCCACCCGCGCGGGGGGGAACAGAATGGTGCTGGTGCTCGCCGAGACGGAGCGCGAATGCGGCCGCCCAAGGTGGCGGCCCAAGTGGCTGGACGCGTACGAGCACTACGGAGGGACCGGCCTTACGCGGATGACTCTGGCAGGAAAGGAGCCGAGGCCTGTCCTGCAATGACAGTGACGCCCATCACCTGCTCCAGCCGGTTCAGCAGCGCCGCGGAGAGCTCCCCCCGGGCTCCGTCAGCCGCGTGCAGCGCCCGTTCGAGCGCCATGATCCGTTCGGCTTCGATCGGCTCCCGCCGGATTACTGACTCCCGGGTCATCTCTGTCACATGACGCAGCGCCTTGAGCACCCGGAGTTGATCAGGGCCGAAAGCCGCAGAGGGGGAGGTGGCGGAGGGGTAGCCGTAGCCGCTTTGCTGGATCCAGACCCCGTCGTGCAGTGCATGGTCCAAGGCGGACTGCGCGCTGTCCCTGGCTGTGGTCAGTGCCGCGTCGAAGGCGGCAATGTCCACCAGGAGTCCTAGTTCCAGGTCCTGAATGGATCGCGCCAATAAGTCTCGCCATGCACGGGTCGTCGTGCGCATGATGATGATTCGTGTCGGCTCGGCTTCCCTCCGCGCCCGGCCCTCCGCCTCTTTGGCCGCTCTTCGCGCCGCCGAGGCCACGTGCACGGGTCCCCAGTAGGCGGCGGCCGCGGTGACGATGGATCCCCCCAGCGCTCCAAGTAACCCGACGACCGTTTCTGACATGGCTTCGTCTTCCCCTGCGGCGATACCGCTAGGTGCGGGTACGCACCCGCCAAAGTATCGGCCCCAGCTGATCCGAACCAGACTCAGCGTGCTTGCGCTGCAATGGACCGGCCGCGTCATCGCGGCCCCGACTTCGCCCGCCGCAGGGGTCATCACGCGGTCCGGACGAAGTGGGGGCCGCAAAAACGGCTCTGCCACGGGAGGTTGCGGGCCTCAAGCGGGGACGTTCACGACGGAGCGGGCAATGCTGGTGCGGAGGCAATCGCCTCCGCACCCATGCGGGCCCCAGTCTCGCAGCGCCAACGCCCATAGCGCTGGAAGCCACGACTTGTTTCCCGGCAATCGCTCAAGCGCAGACCGCGTCAGCGGCGCGGGTACACCGCCACGCTGTACTTGTCGTCATCCTCACTCAGGTAGACAGCCTGGTTCCTCCCTCATGCCTACCCCGGGCGGACCACAGGTCGAGACTGCGCCGAGTCCGGCCCGCACGATGTGGCGTCGGCGCTCCTCACCCTTCTCGATGATCCGAGGAGAGTAGTGCGCAGTCCCGCCCATAACTGGGCGGGTGAGCGCTTGGTCGCCTGGCACGCGGGGAAAGCCCGGTGGTCAGGGTGTCGTAGCGGACGTCAGCGGGACGTGAGCGGAGTGCAAGCGGAACGTCAGCGGAGGGCTGTTTCATGCCAGGGCGGGGGCAGTCGGCCATCCGGCACGGTTCCGGCCGCCGCATCCCGCTCACCCGACGCCGTACCCGGCGTCGTCCAGGTCATCAGCGTAGGCGAGGGAACAGAGTGCTCAGGATGATGAGGATCAAGGCCGCGATTGTCGCGGCGGCCGCCGTGGCGGGACTCGCGGTGGCCACCGCGCCGGCCCAGGCGAGCGAGTGCAAGGCCGAGGGCGGCGGACGGTACATCTGCGAGTACGGCGTGAGCGAGCACCAGTTGCCGGACGGCTGGAGGGAACAGTTCATCATCGGCACCAACTACGCCGTGTTCACGCGCGCGGGCGTCAACGGCAAATGGAGCAAGTGGCAGTCCCTCGGCGGGGTGGCCCGCAGCCAGGTATACATCGAGAGCGGCTACCAGGGCGGCGACTTCTACACACGCGTGTTCGTGGAGCGTCGCGACGGCTCGAACTGGCAGCGGATCCGACCGAGCCTCACCAAGGTCTGGGGTCCCTGGGAGAAGTCCGGGGGCGTCAAGCCCTGATCCGGGAAGGCGCGCGCCGCCGCATCTCCCAAGGCCGCCGCCCTTGCGCTTCGGGGGCGGCCTTGGCCACGACGACCACGGGTTCGTCCGGGTCGGGTTCTCCTGGCGGTGCGGGACGAAGGGCGGAACGAGCAGAAAGTAACCGGGGCCCGCGGTGATCCGCTCCTCCCTCGTACCGTCGTGGAAGACGAACACCCGCACCATGGTGGTGCCGACCGGCGGCCGTGATGACGGCACGTGCCGGTGTCCAGGCCCACCCGCATCGCTGATCCTGCCCGCGGGGCCTCCGCCGCATGGGGAGACGGCTCGCCCCCGGGCCCGATCCCCGCGCGCCGCGGACCCGGAACAGTGGTCCCCATGGTGATCAACGGGACAGGTGCGACTGCGGTACGGACGGCCGGGGGGCCGCCCGTGACCCGAGCGTCTGCGCCGCCACGGAATCAAGCCCAGGCCCGTGGGCCTCCGTTGTCGAGCATCGCCTTCGACGAGTTCACGGCGGTGGTCAACGGGAACAGGGCGGTGGAGCTGGAGCAGCGGCGCGTGGAGCTGTTGCGTCGGGACGAGGGAGCGACGGCGCGCCGCGCCGCCCCCGTGTTGACCTGACCGGTGGCACGGCGTTCATCGTCGAATGCGTTCCACGAGGGCGACGAGCAATTCCGGTGCGTTCCGTTGGATCCCCTCGTCACGGACTAGCTGTGCATGCTGTCCTGATCTGTGAAGCCAGTGGGATGGGCGAGCGGTTCGAGGCTTTGGTAGATCGGTCGGTGGAACTCGCCCGGGTGATGACGGGATGCCAACCCATTCTCGTCGGCGCCACCGGCGACATGGCCTCCGGCGGCATGGGCTCCGGCATCATGGTCGCCGCCACCAGCTCCCCCGCCCTCTCCCTCGCCCTCCTGCCCGCCGTCGCCGCCACCGCCTACCGCCGATGACTTCGGACATCCCTTCGCCAGACATCACCGTCGACGGCACCGGCCTACTCTGCGTCGCCCTCCTGCTGCGCCTGCGCAAGGAGATCGACGGCGCCAGCCGGGCATCATCGTCCACGTCATCGCCACCGACCGAGCCGCACCGCTCGACCTGCCCGCCTGTTGCCATATGACCGGCCACCAACACCTCGGCCCCGTCCCTGAATCGGGCCGAGATATCCACGCACTTCGTCTCACGCCCCAGCCGATGGCAACCCGACCAGATGCACCCTGGCACAGGGCCGAATCGAGCCACTGGCGTCGGGGAGAACGCTCATTGGTGACCAGGCCTCGCACCGCCGCCGCCTTCGGTCAAACGGCAACAGTTCCGCCGCCCGGTCTGGTGGCTCGAGGGACGGCCTTGTGTCCGGCGTTCTCCCAGCCAGGCTCATGGAGCGGCGGCATCTCCCTTGCTCTTCAACACGTAGCACTTGACAGAGAAGGCGCCGGATGGGGCACGAAGCGCACCCTCGACGTCCATCTCGTCCAGCCGGACGTGGTCATGGAAGCGCCGTCGACGTCGCCCGCGACGCCACGGGGCGATGGCCGCACCCGGTCCGCCCTCATAGCAACCGCACCGACATCGACGTGGCGCAGGTACCGCTGTTCGGCCGATGAACAGCGGCGGCCGCCGCGTGGCCGACCTTAAGCCTCAAGCCTCAGTGTCGCAGGGGTGCTTCTGGCGGTGTGCCGAGTCGTTCAGGATGTACGGCGGACTCTACGGCCGAGCAAGCTCGGCCGTAGAAACAGGGCAGGCTCGGTCCTGCCCAGCAGCAGGCTCAGTCCCGCCCGACGAGGAAAAGGTGCTGCCCGGTGTGCCCCTTCCTCATAAGGCTTGCATGTGCGTCCCTGTCAGTCCTGTGGGTCGTGGTCGCTGACGCGGGGCACGGGCGTGAACGGCCCGAGCTCGGGACGCTGCCGCTTGCGTAGGTGCCGGTGCCACCTCTTGACGCACCAGAGGGCCAAGGCGATCGGCAGGAACGACAGCACCGTGGGTACCGCCAGCGGCAGCCATGTCCACACGGGCATCGGGCGTACCACGGCCAGGAGAATCGGCACCACGACGCTCAGCCCCAGGAGCAGAGCGCCCCACACGTTCTGTACCCGAGACCACCATATGCGGCTCTGCAGGTGTGGCTCGAGGAGCATCATCACGGCCAGCGCGAGGCTCACGAGCGGGGCGAACAGCCAGGGCGAAAGGGGTAGTCCGCGGTTGCCGAAGAGCTCTCCGGTGAATGTGGCGGGGATGTAGGCGACCAGCAGGAACGTGACGGTGTAGATGACCCCGCCGGCGAGGGCGCCTGGGTCGTCCTCCTCCGTGTCCTGCCCTGTCGGGTTCGGCTCACGGTTCATCGCAGCCGCCTTTCCAGCCTGCCGTTACAGGCACGCTTCCGCGAGGGCGGGCAGGCCCGTGGAGTTGACGATGAGTTCCACGATCTCATCATCGATGCCGCTGCCAGGACGCTTACCGTGCTTAACGTAGGCCCAGATGGCCTTGACGACCTTCTTGCCGTTCCTGATGAGCTTCCAGGCCTTGGCGATGCCGATGCCGTTCTCTGCGGCGAACTTGGCCACTCCGGTCGCGCACCCGAACCATCCGCGCTCTGTCAGCGGTTCGGCCTGGGCGCTGGGGTCCAGGAACTCGACGACCTCACGCAGCGCGTCCTGGTCGCCGCCTTCGACCCTGTTGATCAAGGGTTCGGGTATGGAGCTGATGACGTCGACCGCGCGCTGGATCGCCGCTTCCCCCTCCGCGTCACTCACCTTCGACAGATCGATCCCCTCTTGAAGGGAGGCCGATAACGCGGTCTGCGCGGTGTGCGTGTTCCCGCGATCGGCGGCCACCGCCGAACCCGACAGTCCCGTCCCCACGATCGCCACAGCCGTGACAGCGGCGATGGCCACGCCACATCTGCGTCGGCGAACGTTGTTCTGCATGCCCCGTACTCCTCTAATCGGTCATTCCAGGCACAGCTCGCGACCCGGCCTTGGTGCGCACCGAGTCGCGCAGACTGCCCTGCGGTCAAGATCAAGCTGATCACGGTCCGCGGCTACGAGCTGTGGCAGAACCCACATGCACAACGCAAGTTCCCGCAGATTGACAGGCGTTGGCGCAATCCGGGCCGCAGAAAGCGCGGTTGCGTTACTTAGGTACCTTGGAAACAACGAGAACCTCGGCAAGCGGGGCGGCTTGGCTGAGTACACCTTGACCTGATCCACTCCCCCTCGGAACAAGCGCTCCAGCGAACCGCCTCACTTCTGTCTTGACATCAGGCGTAGCCAAGGAGAACGAATGCCGTGCAGCGCCGGTGCACGCCACGGCAACGGGCGCGCGGCGTCGAGCCACTCAATGGCCAGCCTGCCGCCCGCGGAACGGCCCGGGCTCGGTCGACCGCCACCGTGAACGCCTCCTGGAGGTGGCGCAGCCGCTCGGCCGTGAGATCGAGGGCCTCCACATCCGTGCGGGACTCCCGCAGGACCCGCAGCGCCTGCAAGTCGATCGCCTCCCCGGGCCCGGCCTCGTGCTCCCGGTCGCCGTGCTCGGGGTCTCCCTGCTCGGGGTCGGTCGGCTGGGGTGCGAGCAGATGCCCGGAAATCGCCGCCTGCCGGTGGGCGATGACGTCGTACGTACGATCGTACGTACGGCCCCGCACGGCGGTGGTGTTGCGCGGCTTCTCCCGGTCCACCGCCCCGGCGAGGACGGCGCGCTCGTACTGAAGCGGGCCGCGGGGGACCTCCCACT
>NZ_JASKYR010000395.1:0-6656 GCF_041028215.1 Streptomyces flavofungini | reverse complement strand
CGCGCGCGGGCTGCGGGCAGCGGGCATGGCGCGCGAGGACCGGGTGCTGTTCTCCGTGCGCCCGGGGCCCGACGGCGTCGTCCTCGCCCTCGGGGTGATCGCGGCGGGCGGCACCGTGGTGTTCGCCGATCCCGGCGCGGGGCCCGAACTGTTCGCCGCGCGCCGCGAACTGGCCGCGCCCCGCTGGGCCGCGGCCGAGTCCCTGCTGTACGCCGTGGCCCGGTACGGCCGCCCGCTCGCCAGGCGGCGTGGTCTGCTCCTGCCCCCGTACCACCGCCTCGGCCTGCGCCACATCCACGCGGGCCGGTGGCTGCCGGGGGTGCCCGCCGGGTCGTTGTCGGCGCGAGCGCTCGCGGCGGGGCCCGCCCCCTCGATACGCCCCGCCGCCGACCCACGCCAGGAGGCCCTCGTGGTCTTCACCTCGGGTACCACCCGCGCCCCCAAAGCGGTGGTGCACACCCGGGGTTCGCTCGGCGCGGGCCTCGCGGGCTGCGGGCACGCCCTGGCGATGGGCGCCGGGGACGTCCTGCACACCGACCAGCTCATGATGGGCGTCCCCGCCCTGATCGCGGGCGCCCACTGGACGATGCCGCCCCACGGCTTCGCGCCCGCGACCGACCCGGGGCGCTTCGCCCGCGGCCTCTGTGGCGCCACGCACGCGTTCTGCGTCCCGGCCGACCTGCCCGCGGTCGTCGGGGCCGTGGAGCGGGGCGAGGCCGCGCTGCCCACGACACTGCGGCACATCGTCCTGGGGGGCGCCCCGGTCCTGCCCGGCCTGCTGAGCCGCGCCGCGCGCGCCCTGCCGGAGGTGGACTTCCTCGCGGTGTACGGCATGACGGAGATGGTCCCGGTGGCCGTGGCCACCGGACGCGACAAGACGGAGTACACCGGCCTCGGCGACCTCCTCGGCACCCCGCTCCCCGGCATCGCCGTCCGCACGGCGGCGGACGGCGAACTCCACGTCTCCGGGCCGAACCTGTGCCGCGGCTACCTCGGCGAGCCGCCGATGACCGAGCACGCCACCGGAGACCTCGCCCGCCTGGAGAACGGCCGCCTGATCCTGCTCGGCCGCAAGAAGGACATGCTGATCCGGGGCCGTACGAACATCTACCCCGGCCTGTACGAACCCGCCGTTACCGCCCTGCCGGGCGTCGCCGAGGCGGTGATCGTGGGCGTGCCCGGCACGTACGGCGACGAGCGCGTGGTCCTGGCCGTGGTCCCCGACGGCACGGCACCCGCCACCGTCCTCTCGGCGACCGTACGCGCGCGCCTCCCGTCCCTCATCGACGCGGCGGCGCTCCCGGACGAGGTGGTCGTCCTCGACCGCATCCCGGTGGCGGGCCGCTCCCGCAAGCCGGACCGGGAGGCGCTGCGGGCCCGCCTCCGCGGGGCCGCGGCCGTACGCACGGGACGGGCGTCATGAGGATCGCCGTCACCGGCGCGCGGGGCTTCGTGGGCGCGGCCGTCCGCCGCGCGGCGGCCGACCGGGGCTGGACGGTGCACGGACTCACCCGCGCGGAGTGGGACCTGACCACAGGCCCACTGGCCGACCCGCCCGAGGTGGACGCGGTCGTGCACGCCGCGGCGGCCGTCGCCGACTGGGGCCCGCCCGCACCGGTCTGGCGGGCCAACCTCACCGGCACGAGACACGTCGCGGCGGCCTTCCCCGGCGTCCGCCTGGTCCACATCTCCACGGCGAGCGTGTACGACCCCTTCGTACCGACCGTCCTGGCCCACGAGGCGGAGGCCCCGGTCACCCGCTACCTCACTCCCTACGCGGCCTCGAAGGCGGCGGCCGAGCGAGCCCTGACGGGGCGCGGGAACACGGTCGTGCTGCGCCCGCACGCGGTGTACGGTCCCGGCGACCGTACGCTGCTGCCCCGGGTGCTCGGCGCGGTGCGGGGCGGCGCGCTCTGGCTGCCCGGCGACGGCACGGCACTCCAGTCGCTCACCCACATCGACCACTTGACCGAGGCCACGCTCCTGGCCTGCGACCCCGCGACGCGGCCGGGCACGTACAACATCGCCGACGCGGACACCGTCCCCATCGGCGACGCCCTGCGCGAACTGCTCGCGGCACGCGGCGTACGGGTGCGGCTGCGCGCCCTGCCGAAGGGCATGGCATCGGCGGTCGCCACCACGGCGGAGACGGCCTGGCGGCTGACCCGCCGCCCAGCCCCGCCCCGGGTGACCCGGTACGCCATCAGCCACCTCGCGGAGGAACGCACCCTCTCCCTGACAGCGGCCCGCCACGGGCTCGGCTTCCGCCCGGGCCCGACGTCGTTCGCCGACGCGGCGACGTGGTGACCGCGCCGCACCGTCACGTCATGCCGAGTCCCCTCCGGACGGCGCGCTCGACCGGGCTGAAGTCTCCGTCGGCCCGTTCGGTCATGACCAGTTCGCGGGGTTCCGCCGACGCCTGAGCGATGAACCGGGGCCGCCCCACCCGGTTCGACTGGGCGGCGTGCACCGTGAAGGGATGCACCAGATACACGTCACCGGCCTCTCCGGTGGCCAGTACCTCCGGCCGGTGCGCCGTCTTCTTGTCGACGATGTCATCACGGACCATGGGGCAGCCCTCTTCGCCGAACGGGGCGATCATGCGGGGAACATCCAGGTGGGAGCCCGCGCGGAGCACGGTCGGCGCGTCCTTCGGGCCGACGTCGGAGTAGAGCAGCAGAAGCAGCAGCGCGCGGCCGCGCGAGGTGATGCTCACCCGGAACCCGTGCGTCCAAGGCCGGCGCCGGCGCTCAGGCCAGTTCGAAGATCACCGAGCCCGTGGAACGTCTGGCCGGGCCACGCGTCGACGCACTTCCAGCCGCTCTCCTCGAAGACGCCCACCTACCAGGACGAGGACTCCGGCATAGCCGTCTACCTCTCCGAGGGCCTGGGCCACGCCTTCCTCACCCTGACCGACGACGCCTGCATGAACTACCTCTGCTCCGAGGCCTACGTCCCCGGCACCATGATCGAGGTGAACCCCCTGGGCCTGAAGGAAGCAGCGGACTCAGGCCTCCTCCCCACCTACGAGGCCTGCCTCGCCCACTACGACGCCTTGAAACGCGGGCGAGGCTGAGCGGGGGTCAGCGGCCCTTCTCGGCGGGCTCGAGAATCGCCACGCACTCCACATGATGCGTCATCGGAAACAGATCGAACGCCCGCAGCGTCCGCACCCGGTAGCCGCCCTCGCGGAAGTAGCCGAGGTCGCGGGCCAGGGCGGCCGGGTCGCAGGCCACATAGGCGATGCGGCGGGCGCCCAGGCCTGACAGGTGGCGGACCGTCTGCTTGCCCGCGCCCGCGCGCGGGGGGTCCAGGACGATCAGGTCGGCCTCGGTGATGCCCGTGCGCGGGAGGACCGATTCGACCTTGCCCTGTTCGATGCGGACGCGGTCGAAGGACGCCAGGTTGTGGCGGGCGTCCTCCACCGCGCGCTTGCCGGACTCGATGCCGAGGACCGCGCCCTTGTCGCCGACGCGGTCGGCCAGGGCGCCCGCGAAGAGGCCGACGCCGCAGTACAGGTCGAGGGCCGTGTCGCCCTTGCGCGGGGTGAGGCCCTGCATGACGGCGAGCATCAGGGTCTCCGCCGCCTTGGGGTGGACCTGCCAGAAGCCGCCGCTGCCCACGCGGTACGTGCGGCCGTCGGCGCGTTCGCGGACGAAGGGGCGGCCGTGGACGCGGTGCGTGCCGCCGTCCTTCTCACCCACCCGCATCACCGACACCGGCTTGTCCAGCTCCACGATGGGCAGGCGGGCACCCGGCTTCGGGGCGAGGATCACCTGGCGGTCCTGGGAACCCGACGCCGCGATCGCCTCGATCGACGCCATGCCCGACCAGTCCCGCCGCTCGATGCCCAGCTCCGAGACGCCCTCCGCCGCGATCATGCAGTGGTCGATCGGCTCGACCTCGTGCGAGCGGTGGCGGCGCAGGCCCGCGTTGCCGTCGGCGTCCACCGCGTACTGCACGCGGGTGCGCCAGGACGGGACCTCGCCCGCCGGGAGCTTGTCGCCCTCCGCCGGCATGACCGTGCCGTCCCAGCCCGCCTCCTCGGGCGTCAGGCCCGCCAGGCGCTGGAGCTGCTCGGCGATGACCTCGCCCTTGAGGCGGCGCTGCGCGCCCGGCTTCGCGTGCTGCCAGTCGCAGCCGCCGCAGCGGCCGGGGCCCGCGTAGGGGCAGGGGGCCTCCACGCGGTCCTTGGACGACTCAAGGACGGAGACCGCGTCCGCGCGCAGGAAGCGCGCGCCCTCCTCGCCCTCCGTCACCCGGGCGATGACCTTCTCGCCCGGCAGGGTGTGGCGGACGAAGAGGACCTGGCCCTCGTCCGTACGGGCGATGCAGTGGCCGCCGTGCGCCACCGGGCCGACCTCGACCTCGTACTCCCGGCCGATCAGCGACGTGTCCGACGACGGTGCGTCCTCCGCCTTACCCGCCTGCGCGTTCTTCGGTTCTGCCTGCATGGCGGGGGGCTCCACAACGTGAAAAGGGGTACGGCCGGACAACAGCCCACCAGTCTACGTGGGTGCCGCCCGGCCGCTCGACATGAGCCATGCCCAAGCCGTGGCTCAGGCCTTCTTCGTCGGCTCCTTCGTCCGTCGCGGCTTCTCCACCGGGCCCCTGCGCACCGCACCCGGCGCGTTCCACTCCGAACGCCTGCGGGCCCGCTTCTTCGCGACCTCGGAGGAGTCGAGCTGGTAGGGGACGGACGTCACCATGACGCCGGGGGTGAAGAGCAGGCGGCCCTTCAGGCGCAGGGCGCTCTGGTTGTGCAGGAGGTGTTCGTACCAGTGGCCCACCACGTACTCCGGGATGACCACGCTGACCACGTCGCGCGGGCTCTCGCGGCGCAGGTTCTTCACGTACTCGATGATCGGCCGGGTGATCTCGCGGTAGGGCGAGTCGAGGACCTTCAGCGGGACCGTGATGCCGCGGCGCTCCCACTCGTCCTTCAGGGCCTTGGTCTCCGCCGGGTCGACGTTGATGCTGAGCGCTTCGAGGGTGTTGGAGCGCATCAGCTTGGCGTACGCGAGGGCGCGCAGCGTCGGGCGGTGGATCTTGGAGACGAGGACGATCGAGTGCACCCGGGACGGGCGCATGCTGTCGTCGTCGGGGGTCTCCGGGGCGGCGATCTCCTCGGCCACGCGGTCGTAGTGACGGCGGATCGCGGTCATCGTCACGTAGAAGATGCACATGCCGAGCAGCGCGACCCAGGCGCCGTGCGTGAACTTGGTGACGAGTACGACGACCAGGACGAGGCCGGTGAAGAACGCGCCGAAGGTGTTGATCGCGCGGGAGCGGACCATGTGGCGGCGCTTGTTCGGGTCCTTCTCGCCCGCCAGGTGGCGGTTCCAGTGCCGGACCATGCCGATCTGGCTGAGCGTGAAGGAGACGAAGACGCCGACGATGTAGAGCTGGATCAGGCGGGTGGAGTCCGCGCCGTAGATCACGACGAGGAGGGCCGCGGCGCCCGCGAGGAGCACGATGCCGTTGGAGAAGGCGAGGCGGTCGCCGCGGGTGTGCAACTGGCGCGGCAGATAGCGGTCCTGCGCGAGGATCGAGCCGAGCAGCGGGAAGCCGTTGTACGCGGTGTTGGCCGCGAGGAAGAGGACGAGCGCGGTGGCGGCGGCGAGGATCATGAACAGGAAGCTGCCGTGGCCGAAGACCGCCTCGGCGACCTGGGAGATCACCGGGTTCTGGACGTAGTCCGAGCCGACCGGGGTGCCGTCGAGGAACAGGTCCTTGCCCGGGACCTCGGCCATGCGGACCTTGGTGACCATGGCGAGCGCGATGATGCCGCAGAACATCGTGACGGCCAGGCCGCCCATGAGCGCGAGCGTCGTCGCGGCGTTCTTCGACTTCGGCTTGCGGAAGGCGGGGACGCCGTTGCTGATCGCCTCGACGCCGGTGAGCGCGGCGCAGCCGGAGGAGAAGGCGCGCAGGAGCAGGAAGACCAGTGCGAAGCCCGCCAGGCCCTGGTGCTCGGGCTTGATCTCGTAGTCGGCGGTGGGGGCCCGCATGGTGTCGTCGAGGACGAGGCCGCGGAAGGCGCCCCACGCGATCATGATGAAGACGCCCGCCACGAACACGTACGTCGGGATCGCGAAGAGCTTGCCCGACTCCTTCACCCCGCGCAGGTTCATCACCGTGAGGAGCACGATCACGGCGACGGCGCAGAGCACCTTGTGCTCGACCACGAAGGGGACCGCGGAGCCGAGGTTCTCGATGCCGGAGGAGATCGAGACGGCCACGGTCAGGACGTAGTCGACGAGCAGGGCGCTGGCGACGGTGAGTCCGGCCTTGGGGCCGAGGTTGGTGGTGGCGACCTCGTAGTCGCCACCACCGCTCGGGTAGGCGTGCACGTTCTGTCTGTACGACGCGACGACGGTGAACATCAGGACCACGACCGCGACGGCGATCCACGGGCTGAAGTGGTACGCCGAGACACCCGCGATGGAGAGGACGAGAAGAACCTCTCCCGGCGCGTACGCCACGGAGGAGAGCGGGTCGGACGCGAAGACGGGGAGTGCGATGCGCTTCGGCAGGAGCGTTTCTCCGAGCCGGTCACTGCGCAGTGCGCGCCCGATGAGGATCCGTTTGGGCACGTCGGTCAGTTTGGACACGCAGAGGATCGTAAGCGGTCGAATGGGTGGCCGCCCACCCAC
>NZ_JASKYR010000394.1:0-6962 GCF_041028215.1 Streptomyces flavofungini | reverse complement strand
CGMSASRMSSGCSGWSYYGGCGGCGGCCCTCGCCCTGACCGGCACGACCATCGCCTACGCGGCGCAGGACGGCACCCCGGGCCCGGCCGCCGCCGACTCCGCCCGTGTGTGGATCACCACGGCGGACGGCGGCAGCAAGCTGCGGGACGCCGGTTCCACCCCCTTCACCGGTGGACCGCGTCCGACGAACATCCAGATCAACCCTTCCGCCAGCGGACAGAAGTTCACCGGAGCGGGCGCCTCGGTGACGGAGGCGTCGGCCCACCTGATCCAGCAGCTCCCCGCCGGAACCCGCGGCTCCCTCCTGAAGTCGCTCTTCTCCCGCGACGGCGACGGCATCGGCCTGAACTACCTGCGCCAGCCGCTCGGCACCAGCGACTTCAACGCCGGGAGCGGCTTCTCGACGTACGAGGACACCCAGGGCTCGTTCTCCATCGCCCGGGACAAGCGGGAGACCATCCCCGTCATCAAGCAGGCCCAGGCGGTCAACCCCTCGATCCGCTTCATGGGGACACCCTGGTCGGCACCCGCCTGGATGAAGACCAGCAGAAGCCTCCAGGGCGGCAGGCTCGACCCGGCCCACTACCAGCACTTCGCGGACTACCTGGTCAAGACGGTCAAGGCCTACGGCGCCGAGGGGATCAAGCTCAGCGAGCTCTCCGCGCAGAACGAGCCGGAGTTCGAGACGAGCTACCCCTCCATGGGGATGACCTCGTCCGAGCAGGCGAACTTCCTCAAGGTGCTGGACAGGACGCTCACGGCCAACGGCCTGCCCACCAACCTGCTGGCCTACGACCACAACTGGGACCACCCCAATTACCCGCTCGACGTCTTCGGCAGGACGTCCGGGATGTCCCGGCTGATCGGCGCGGCCTTCCACTGCTACGGAGGCGCCCCGGAGGCCCAGCAGCAGATCCGCGACGCGGGCAAGCGCGTGTTCTTCACGGAGTGCTCGGGCACCGACTCCTCCGACACCGCCAACACCTTCAAAGACAGCCTGAAGTGGCAGGCCGAGAACCTCGTGGTGCGCAACCTGCGCGCGGGCGGCGAGACCGTGGTGACCTGGAACCTCGCGCTCGACCAGAACGGCGGCCCCCACCAGGGCCACTGCTCCAACCGGTGCAACGGCGTGGTCGAGGTCGCGGGCGGCAACGTCACGCGCAACGCCGAGTACTACATGCTCGGCCATCTCTCGAAATTCGTCGATGTGGGCGCCACCCGCATCGGCTCCACGGCCAACGGCACGATCCAGAACGTCGCCTTCCAGAACCCCGACGGTGAACGCGTCCTGTACGCGGTGAACACGGGCTCGTCCTCGCAGCAGTTCTCCGTCACGGACGCCGGACGCTCACTGACGTACACGCTTCCGGCGGGCGCGGTGGCGACGTTCACCTGGCAGTCCTGACCTCATCCCTGGGCGTGGGCGCAGGTCCGCCTGGTGCGGGCCTGCGGCATGCGCATGCGGTGGGCCAGGTCGCGGGTCATCCGCTGGGTGAGGCAGCTCCGCCAGGCGACGTCGGGGTAGCACGCGCGCAGGTGTGAGACCGCGCGCGTGCCGAGGCCGCTGTCCCGCAGCGGGGCGGTGACCTGGATCTCGGTGATGAGGCCGCTCGCACACTGTTCGCACACCTCGTAGGTGAGCTGGCCGACCACCCGGCGGGTGTACACGAGGAGCAGGCTGTGCGCCTCGGCGACCGGTGCCGGGGCGTGGATGATCTCGACGTCGCGGTAGGCGAGAATCCGGCGGTGCAGCCGCCCCCGTCGGCGACCGGCCCGGGCGTGCCGCGGGGTTCTGCGCCGCTGGATGGCGCGTGCGAGAGATTGCGGCACCCATTCACGTGTCTCTGGCATGGAGTGCGGTTACCCCCGGGACCCGAGTCGAATCACGAGGCGCTCGCTTCCGCCGCCGTCCCGGCGACGGGAGCGTGCGGGCCGCCGCTTCGGCGCCGACGCGTCCGCAGCCCGTTCGCCGTAGTGCCGCACGGCGACCACGCCGTGTCCACGGCTCGGCTCCACGACTGCGGACGCCTCGGAGGCGATACTCACCACGCAAGCGTCCGCGCCGAACCACCAGCCGCACGGAGCAGCCTTCCGCAGCGGCGCGCAAAGGATCCGCCATGCGTCGTGCCACAGCCCGCAGCGTCTGCCTGCCCGTGCTTGTCGCCGCCTTCTGCCTTGCCGTCGTCGGCTGCGGAAACACCCCCGCTCCCCGCTCCGCCGGCCAGTCCGCCTCGTCCGACTCCATCTCGGGCCACCCCGGTCCCGGCCCCGCCAACGGGCCGGATACCCGGATTCCCGGCCTCGGCCCGGCCACGCAGGCGGCGATCGCGGCGGACACGCGGCAGGTCCTCGTGGTCTCCGGGGGCCCGGTGACCAGCCCCAGTTACTCCTCCGCCTCGCTCTACACCCGCAGCGGGCGTACGGGCTGGCGTCGCGAGGCGGGGCCGTGGCAGGCCCGCAACGCCGCGCGCGGCTGGACACGGGACCACCGGGCTGACGACCTGCGCACCCCGAGCGGGGTGTTCCGGATCGGTGACGCGGGCGGCCTGCTGCCCGACCCCGGTACGCAACTGCCGTACGACCGGAGCGAGGAGTTCCGCGAGCCGGGCACCGGCTTCTACGGCGAGTCGCTCGAAGGCACCTTCGACTACGTCCTGGCCATCGACTACAACCGGAAGCCAGGTACCTCCCCGCTCGACAAGACCCGTCCCCTCGGGGAGGAGAAGGGCGGCGGAGTCTGGATCCACGTCGATCACGCGGGACCCACCAAGGGCTGTGTCGCGCTTCCGCGCGACCAGATGCGCCAGTTGCTGCAACTCCTCGAGCCGCGCGAGCGCCCCGTCGTGGTCATGGGGCCGCAGGCGGATCTCGCGCGCTGAGTCAGGGGGCGGCGGCCACCCGTACGCAGAACCCGTACTCCGAACCGGTGCTCAGAAGAGGAAGACCAGCGAGGCGACGATTTTTATGTGGTCCCCGTTCTCCGGTCCGACGGCGTCCACGGCCGCCGCGTGGACCGTGACGGTCTTGCCCGAGATGACATAGCGCTCCCTCTCCGGGCGGTACTGACGGTCGGCGTGGAAGCCGAGATCGCCCAGTTCCAGGGCCACGGCGGTCAGGGCCGTGCGCGCCGCCTCCGCCGCCGCCTGCGCCGCGTCCTTGCCGACGGCGTCCGCCTCGTGCACCTCGGCGACACGTCCCGGTGCCCTGCCGTCGGGGAGGGCCACCGCCACCGAGGCGCCGATCCGCCTCCCCGGCGTGCTCGTCTCGGCCAGCGCCTGGACGGTGAAGAGGATCTGCCCGTCCTGGAGCAGGCGGGTGCCCTCCTCCCGGGTGAGCAGGGCGCAGTCGGGCGGCACGCGTCCCGCGACGCGCACGCGGCTGACCCGGCCGAGACCGGCGTTGAGGTACATCAGGTCGTGTGCCTGCGGTTCGTGACGGTGACGGCCCACGCCGGTGGTGAGGTACATGCGCGTGGGAATCAGCGCGCGGCCCGGCGGCGGGGGGTCGTGCGTCACGTGCGGCTCCTCCTGGCGTTCGGTTCCGGGGCCGGGCCGCGCGTGCGGTACGGCGGCGTCGGCGGCGCTTGTTTGGCCGCTACACGAGTACCCCTGACATGCCAGGGATACGGAGGGCGCGCGAGGCACACGAGACCGCCGCGCACACCACCGCGCGCGGGGGGTCCCACGCGACGTGGCGGGCGCCGTGGCCTTCGGCAGCGGCACGTTTCCCGACCGGTTGCCCGGGTTCGGGTCCGGTCTCGTACGGGCACAACAACACGGGAACCCCCTGAACGTGCCACAAGTGGGCGGGCGGCGTCCTGGGCAGGGCGCGCGCCATGCTCCGATGCCGGTCAGCCGAGTCACGACGTACCGCTGAGGGCCGATCTGGTACGGCGTCAGGAACGCATCAGCAATCCTGCCTCCCGTGTCAGAGCGGCATCAGTGGCACCGCATCGTTCGACGGCTCGGCGCTTGCCTTGAGACAGCCGGAAACGGCAGACAGGGAGGGTGCGCCGATGCGCGAACCAGCGAGTGGAGCACGCCGTCGGGTCGTGGTCGGTGTGAGCGGCAGTCCCGGCAGCCTCACGGCGCTGCACCGGGCCGCCGAAGAGGCCCGGCTGCGGGAGGCGGAGCTGTGGGCCGTACTGGCGTGGAAGCCGATCGACGACCTCACCCGCCGCTCGCACCAGTCGCCCCCACCGGCCACGGACTACCGCTCCGTGGCCGTGGAACGCCTGCGGAACATCCTCGACACCGCCTTCGGCGCCATGCCGCCGGGCGTCCCGCTCGCCGGTCTCACCGTGTGCGGCACGACCGGCGCCGCGCTGGTGGACGTCGCGGGGCACCCCCAGGACGTGCTTGTCGTCGGCAGCAGGCGGGGCGGTCTGCTGCGCCGCTCGCTGCTGCCGTCGGTGGCGCGCTACTGCCTGGCCCACGCGGTCTGCCACGTGCTGACGGTCCCCCCGTCACCGCTCCAGGCCGACCTGACCGCCGCGCGCCGGCGCAACATCTGGCGCATCCGCCTGGACACACGGGAGCTGGCCGGATGACGCCACTTCGCGCGCACGACGCACGCCCGCCACGAGGCACCGTCCCGGCCGTCGGGGTCGCCGCCTCGCTCCTGGTGCTCCTGGAGGGCGTCGACGCGGTCGCCAGCTCCCTCACCCTGACGCGGGCCCTGCTCTGGGCGGCGTTCGGCGTCGTCCTCTTCGCCATTCTGTGGCCGACCCACGTCACGGCCGCCTCGGGCCTGCTCACCGCCCGCGGCCTCGTCCGCACCCGCCGTGTCCGCCTCGACCGGCTCGTCTCGGTCGCCTGGCACGACGGTGTCGCGCAGCGCGTCATCCTCTGCGACACCGACGGCAACCGTCTGGAGTTCGAGCCCCGTCTCCTCGCCGCCGATCCCCTTCTGTGGCACGCGCTGCGCACGGGGGTCCGCACCAGCACGGCGCGCGGGACCCTCACCACCGGCCGCGTGGCCGTGCGGCGGCTCTCCCTGCGCATCGACCGGCAGCCCGCCCCGTCGATCCCCGCACCGCGTCGCCCGCCGCAATGAACCATCGCCGCCTCTCGTACGTCTGCTACGTCGAAGTGCCGTCCATGAGCTCCACGATCCAGCGAGAGGCGCGTGACGCATGATGACGTCCGATCCGCTCACCCGTCGGCTGCGGCGGCTGTTCACCGTTCTCGACACCGACGGGGACGGCTTCGTGACGTGGCGTGATCACGAGCGGGTCGTGGACCGGTTCGCCGCCGGTTACGCGCTGGAGAAGAGCGACACCAGGATCAAGGACCTGGAGCGGGCGTACTGGACGCAGTGGTTGGGGCTCCTGGCGCAGGCCGCCCCCGGGCGCGACCGGCTGTCGACGGACGACTTCGTCGCCGCGCACCGCGCCGTGGGCTACGGCACCCGGGCGGCGGGGCTCCTCGACGACCTCGCGCAGGCCGTCTTCAACGTCCTGGACGTCGACCGCGACAAGCGGATCAGCAAGGACGAGTTCGCCAGGTACCTGGACTTCTGCGGGATCTCGGGCGCGGACGCCGCGCTCGTCTTCCGCCGCCTCGACCTGGACGGCGACGCCTTCAACTCCCAGCACGAGGTCGCCAAGTCCCTCAGCGCCTTCCACCTGTACAACGACGACCTCACCACGCCCGGCGGTGTCTTCCTCGGCCTCGGCTGACGGGTCCCGGGACGGCTCGGCCGGGTCGGCACTACAGTGAGCCCGGTGACCTCCGCACCGGAAAACCCGCTGTCGCCGATCGAGCAGGACGCCCGCGAAGCGGCCGTGCGGCGCCTCCAGGAGGCCTACGCCGAGGGGCACATCACGCACGCGGCGATGGACGAGGGCCTGGACGGGGTCCTCACGGCGGCGACGCACGCCGACCTCGCGTCGGTGCTGTCCTCGCTGCCGCGCGAGAAGGCGCCGACCACGTCCACGATCGCCGCCGCGGGGGGACGCATCCGGCGGCGCGGCGCCTGGCGGGTGCCGCGCAGGCTCACGGTCGAGTCCGCCTTCGGCGCGGTGCACCTCGATCTGTCGCGGGCCGTCTTCGAGGGCCCGGAGGCCGACATAGAACTGCGGCTCGGCACCGGCCGGGCCAGGATCACCGTGCCGCGCGACGCGGTCGTCGACATCGAGGGACTGCACACGGGCTGGAAGGACCTCCGCTACCGCACCCGGCAGCCCTCCCGTCCCGGCGGACCGACGATCCGGATCTCCGGGGTCATGGGGTACGGACGGCTGAAGATCCGCCACGCGTGGCGCTGAGTCACCGCCCGATCCCGTGACCCGGCGCGCCGCCACGCGTTTGCAGGGCATGCGAAAGATCATCACCTGCGGTCTGCTGGCCGCCGCCGCCCTGTCCGCCGCCACGCCCGCCCTCGCCGAGACCAAGGTCGACCTGGGCAACGGCCTCGACGCCACCAGCGCCGGGAACTTCACGGCCGATGTCGCCTGCGGCCGGGAGCTGCCGGTCGCCCCCGGCGTCGGCGCGTGGCTCAGCGAGAACACCAACCTCTGCGAGGACGACGGCCCGATCGCCCGCACCGTCAGCGGCGTCCAGCCGATGACGAGTCAACGCACGGTCCTGCCGCTGTAGGCACCGGCCGGGCGGGTACGAACTGGCAAGCAATGACATTGTCGGAGCGCGCGGGCGGGCGCCACGATCGTGCGTATGGGAAATCAGGGAAGCGCTGGGCCCGAAGAGGTCCAGGACGTACAAACCCTGTCGGAGTCGCTGCGCCGCCTCAAGAAGCGCTCCGGCCTTTCGTACCGGCGGCTCGAAGAGCGTGCGGCGGCGGCCGGGGACATCCTGCCGCGCAGCTCCGTCTCCGCCATGCTCAGCCGCGACGCACCGCCCAGGGCCGACCTGCTCATCGCCTTCGTCAAGGCCTGCGGCGACGGGGACCGGGTCGCGGAGTGGACCGAGGCCAGGGAGCGGGTCATGGCGCCCTCCCCGGAC
>NZ_JASKYR010000393.1:0-7096 GCF_041028215.1 Streptomyces flavofungini | reverse complement strand
TTACTCACCCGTTCGCCACTAATCCACCCCGAGGGGCTTCATCGTTCGACTAGCATGTGTTAAGCACGCCGCCAGCGTTCGTCCTGAGCCAGGATCAATCTCTCCGTGAATGTGTACCGGTAATCCGGTGCGACACACACGAGAGCGGAACCAGGGAGAGGAATAATCTCCCGGTTCACAGCGTCCTCGCTGTGCTGCCTGCACGGACAAGCCGTACAGGACTTTTTCAAAGGAACCTCAACTCACCGGAGTGAGTCGGGGTATCAACATATCTGGCGTTGACTTTTGGCACGCTGTTGAGTTCTCAAGGAACGGACGCTTCCTTTGTACTCACCCGCAGAACATTGTCTGGGGCTTTCCTCCGGGCGCTTCCCTTCGGTGTTTCTTCTGTTCTTGCGTTTCCGACTCTATCAGACTCTTCCGTGTCCGATTTCCTCGGCGCCTTTCCGGTTTCCGCCCGGCCTTTCGGCTCTCGCGTTTCCCTTTCCGGCGGTTCAGACTTTATCAGGTCTCGATCGTCTCTCTGACCACGGTCACCGCAGACATGCGGAACCAGACTCAGGGATAGAATCTGAAGCTGATGGATGCTGCTGAGCCGGGGCGCATGAACGCGCTTCCTCGTCTCAAGCAGGAGTACGACTCTACATCGCGCCCCCGGTGGGCGCAAATCGTTAGTGCTGCACTCCTACGTCTGCCAACCGGGACCACTCATGCGGAACCGGGACTTCTTATGACTTACGCTTCTGAACAGCGCGTCGTCCAGGACAGGTAGCGACGACGGCCACCAATCTCCACCCCCTGGGAGGCTTGCCATGACCACCGTTTCGTCCCCGCTTGCAGGACGCGCCATCGGACTCCCCGCAGTACCGGATCCCGTGTTCTCGGGCGCCATGGTCGGTCCCGGCACCGCCATCGACCCCGTGCGCGAGGCCTCCGTGGCCGTCTCGCCGGTGGACGGCATCGTCGTCTCTCTTCACCCGCACGCGTTCGTGGTGGTGGACGACCAGGGTCACGGCGTTCTCACCCACCTCGGCATCGACACGGTGCAGCTCAATGGTGAGGGCTTCGAGCTTCTCGTCAACAAGGGGGACACCGTGACACGCGGCCAGTCCGTGGTCCGCTGGGACCCGGCCGCCGTCGAGGCCGCGGGCAAGTCGCCGATCTGCCCGGTCGTGGCGCTCGAGGCCACGGCCGAGTCCCTCTCCGGGCTCGTCGAGAGCGGCGACGTCAAGGCCGGCGACGAGCTCTTCAGCTGGCAGTGACGTCATCGCCGTCGCTGACGGCGGACAGTACAACCACCGCGGCGGCTGGGCCCGCCGCACTATCGGAGACGGGTGAGATGGAGACAACGCTGCGAGGCGTCGGTGTGAGCCATGGTGTGGCGATCGGCGAGGTTCGGCACATGGGGACGGCGGTCCTCGAACCGCCCGCCAAGCAGATTCCCGCGGAGGAGGCGGAGCGCGAACAGGGGCGCGCCCGTCAGGCCGTGGGAGCTGTGGCGGCCGACCTGATGGCGCGCGGCAATCTGGCCGGGGGCGAGGCGCAGGCGGTGCTCGAGGCTCAGGCCATGATCGCCCAGGACCCGGAGCTCATCGCCGACGTCGACCGGCGCATCACCGTCGGCAGCACAGCCGAGCGTGCCGTCTACGACGCGTTCTCCCACTACCGCGAACTGCTCGCCGGTGCCGGTGAGTACATGGCCGGACGAGTGGCGGACCTCGACGACGTGCGCAACCGCATCGTCGCCCGGCTGCTCGGCGTTCCGATGCCCGGTGTGCCGGACAGCGACCAGCCGTATGTGCTGATCGCACGTGACCTCGCGCCCGCGGACACCGCGCTGCTCGACCCGGCTCTGGTCCTCGGCTTCGTCACGGAGGAGGGCGGGCCCACCAGCCACAGTGCGATCCTCGCGCGGGCGCTCGGGGTCCCGGCCGTCGTGGCGCTGCCGGGCGCCGGGGAACTCGCCGAGGGTTCCGTCGTCGCCGTCGACGGCAGCACCGGCGAGATCTTCGTGGAGCCGAGCGCCGAGAAGCGCGCGCAGCTCGAGGACGCCGCCGCCGCGCGCAAGGCGGCGCTGGCCGCCTCGACCGGTCCCGGTGCCACGTCCGACGGGCACAAGGTGCCGCTGCTGGCCAACGTCGGCGGGCCCGCCGATGTGCCGGCCGCGGTCGAGGCAGGTGCCGAGGGCGTGGGCCTGTTCCGCACCGAGTTCCTCTTCCTCGACGACAGCAGCAAGGCGCCGTCCGAGGAGAAGCAGGTCGAGGCGTACCGCAAGGTGCTAGAGGCGTTCCCCGAGGGCCGTGTCGTCGTGCGGGTGCTTGACGCCGGTGCCGACAAGCCGCTGGACTTCCTGACGCCGGGCGACGAGCCGAACCCGGCGCTCGGCGTGCGGGGTCTGCGGTCGCTGCTCGACCACCCGGAGGTGCTGCGCACGCAGCTCACCGCGCTGGCCAAGGCGTCCGAGGGGCTGCCCGTCTACCTCGAGGTCATGGCCCCGATGGTCGCGGACCGCACGGACGCCAAGGCGTTCGCGGACGCGTGCCGCGAGGCCGGTCTCCAGGCGAAGTTCGGTGCCATGGTCGAGATCCCGTCGGCGGCTCTGCGGGCTCGCTCGATCCTTCAGGAGGTCGAGTTCCTCTCGCTGGGCACCAACGACCTCGCGCAGTACGCGTTCGCCGCCGACCGTCAGGTGGGCGCCGTGTCCCGGCTCCAGGACCCGTGGCAGCCCGCGCTGCTCGACCTGGTCGCGCTCTCCGCCGAGGCGGCGCGGGCCGAGGGCAAGAGCTGTGGCGTGTGCGGTGAGGCCGCGTCCGACCCGGTGCTCGCGTGTGTTCTGACCGGTCTGGGTGTCACCTCTCTGTCGATGGGTGCGGCGTCCATTCCTTATGTGCGGGCGACGCTCGGCAAGTACACGCTGGCCCAGTGCGAGCGTGCGGCGTCGGCGGCCCGTGCCGTGGACACCGCCGAGGAGGCCCGCAAGGCCGCGCAGGCGGTGCTGTCCGGCGAGTAGCCGAACAGGTCGCAGGTTCCGAGGGGCGTCCCACCGGTGTGGTGGGGCGCCCCTCGTGCGTTCAGTGGGTGTGCCCCCCTTCGGGCTGGTCGTCTTCCAGGTCCGGGGCCGCGCAGTAGTCGACGCCGGACTCCGGGGAGATGAGCTCTCCCGTAGTGGCGTCGGTGCAGTACGCGTCGAAGACCTCGGCCGCTGTGAGGGGGTGGAAGCGCCCCGCGCGCAGGCGCCAGCCCTGGACACGGTCCCGGGTACCGTCCGCGCTGGTGCGCAGCACCAGCCCTGCCGCGCGCCGGGTGGCGATGCCGGCCGCGAGGACCGTGGCGAACTCCAGGGCCTCCGTGTCGTCGAGCCGGGCGCCGCCGTCCTCGTCGATCTCGATGTGCAGGGCGGCGAACAGGTTCTGGTTCTCGGCCGGGACGCTGCACACCAGGTGCCGGGTGCCGGCGCCTGAGGTGTGCACGGCTCGGGTGATCAGTTGTGAGGCGCGGGTGAAGGACGCCCGTCCGATGTCCTCGCCGCAGGTGGTGCAGTTGCCGCTGGCGGCGAGCGCCATCGTCGCGTACTCCCAGGTGGCCTGGCGGACCGCCTCGTCGACGAGGTCGGGCAGCAGGTCGGTGAGGGGCTGGCCCTCATACCGGACGGCGGCGCCGCTCGCTGACAGTTCGGCGGTGAAGCGGGTGCGGCTGTCGGGGGTGTCGGGGTCCAGGCCCGCACTCGCGCAGTACTCCTCGTACTCCTCGGGGTCGAAGAGGACGACGGCGGTGTGGCGGCCCTGGGCGGCGAGGGTTCTGAGCAGGGCCTCGACCTGCTGGAGATAGGTGTCGTGGTCGTCGAAGGTGAAGGTGCGGTAGCGGCGCATGGCCGCGAAGTCGTCCTCGTCGGCCACCAGGCCGATGGTTCCGGCGACTTCGCGGCGCAGTGCGCGTCGCATCGTGTCGTGACGGGTTGGCGCCATCTTGTCCCCCTGCGCTCGGTCGATCAATGCTCACTCACAGTAACTGCGGGCACTGACAACGGGCGCTGAGCTGCGGGGACGGGCGTCAGGAGCGCTTGCGGGCGATGTTCTCGTAGAACCGCAGGAGGTCGAGGTCGTCGACCGAGCCCGCGTTGACCGCCTTGTCCAGCGGGGTGCCTTGCAGGAGGCGCTTGACCGGGACCTCGATGCGCTTGCCGGTGAGGGTGTGCGGGACGCCCGGTACCTCGATGACCTCGTCGGGGACGTGGCGCGGCGAGAGCTGTTCGCGGATGGTGCGCTTGATGCGGTCGCGCAGGGCGTCGTCGAGGGCCGCGCCGGGGGCGAGGTGGACGAAGAGCGGCATCCAGTAGCCGCCGTCGGGCTGTTCGACGCCGATGACGAGGGACTCGCGGATCTCGGGGAGGCGCTCGACGGCTTCGTAGATGTCGGCGGAGCCCATGCGGACGCCCTGGCGGTTGAGCGTGGAGTCGGAGCGCCCGTGGATGATCACCGAGCCGCGTGCGGTGAGGGTGATCCAGTCGCCGTGGCGCCAGACGCCGGGGTAGGTGTCGAAGTAGCTGTCGTGGTAGCGCGCGCCGTCCGGGTCGTTCCAGAAGTGGATGGGCATGGACGGCATCGGGTTGGTGACGACCAGTTCCCCGACCTCGTCGACGAGCGGCTTGCCCTGGAGGTCCCAGGACTGGAGGTCCGTGCCGAGGCAGGGGGCCTGGAGTTCCCCGATGTGCACGGGGAGCGTGGGCACGGCGCCCGCGAAGCAGGAGCACACGTCGGTGCCGCCGCTGACCGAGGCCGTCCACAGGCCGCCCGGGGTGTCGGCGAACTCCTCGTGCAGCCAGCGGAAGCCGTCGGGCGGCAGGGGGGAGCCGGTCGTGGCGACGCACTTGACGCGGGAGAGGTCGAAGTCCCTGGCGGGGTGGACGTCGGCCTTGCGGCAGGCCATGACGTACGCGGCGGAGGTGCCGTAGAGGGTGGCTCCGGTGCGTTCGGCGATGCGCCACTGGGCGCCGGTGTCGGGGTAGCCGGGGCTGCCGTCGTACAGGACGATCGTGGTGCCCGTGAGGAGGCCGGAGACGAGGAAGTTCCACATCATCCAGCCGGTGGAGGTGTACCAGAAGAAGCGGTCGTCGGGGCCGAGGTCGCAGTGCAGGCCGAGCTGCTTGAGGTGCTCGACGAGGATGCCGCCCTGGGACTGGACGATGGCCTTGGGCAGGCCGGTGGTGCCGGAGGAGTACAGCACCCACAGGGGGTGGTCGAAGGGCACCGCTTCGAAGACGGGGGCCACGTCGGCCGAGGTGAGGGCCGACCACTCCAGGGTGCCTTCCGGGGCGGCGGTGCCGAGCAGCGGAATGTGCACGACCGCGCGGAGGGTGGGCAGTTCGGAGCGGAGTTCGGCGACGGTGTCGCGGCGGTCGTGCTCCTTGCCGCCGTAGCGGTAGCCGTCGACGGTGAACAGGACGACCGGCTCGACCTGCTGGAAGCGGTCGAGGACGCTGCGGGCGCCGAAGTCGGGCGCGCACGAGGTCCACACGGCGCCGACGGCGGCGGTGGCCAGGAGGGCGACGACGGCCTGCGGGATGTTCGGCAGGTAGCCGCTGACGCGGTCACCGGGGCGTACGCCGAGGCCGCGCAGTTCCGCGGCCAGGGAGCCGACTTGGCGGCGCAGCTCGGCCCAGGTGACGGGTTGCGGGTCGTGGCTCTCGTCGACGTGGAGGATCGCGGGGGTGTCCGCGCGCGCGGGGTCCTCCGCCGCGCGCAGGGCGTGTTCCGCGTAGTTGACGGTCGAGCCGGGGAACCACTCGGCGCCGGGCATGCTCCGCTCGCCCAGCACGCGCGCGTAGGGCGTGGAGAAGCGGACGTCGAACCAGTCGGTGACGGCCTTCCAGAACGTGTCGAGCTCGGCGACCGACCAGCGGTGCAGTGCTTCGTAGCCGCCGTCGGCCGGGGCCCCGTACCGCTCGGCGGCCCATGCCTGGAACCGGGTGACCTGCGCTTGCGCGATCCTCTCCGGGCTCGGCTGCCAGAGCGGCACAGGGTTCGCTGAGGACGTCATGGGGCGGCTCCCGGACTGTACGCGTCTATGCGTGTGGAGTGTGCACGGGCTGGGTGTGCGCGTGAACACGGCTGAGGGGGACGATGCCATGTGATCGACTTACGCACCAGGGCATACCTCACACAGTCGGCTTGCTTCTCATGTGTCTGCACCCCAGGTGAACGGCGGCTGAACGGAGCGTACGCGCGGCCCTTTCGGTGGCAAGGTGAGCAGTATGAACGGTCGTGACCTGGTGCGTTCGGTGAAGGCGGTTGGCATGGTCGGCACAGCGCAGGGGTTGCGCACGGTGCGCTCGTCGTGGCGCAGATGGCGGGCGGACGCGGCGGGTCTGCCCTCGCGCAGGGCCGAGCGCGCGCGGGTGCCCGGTCCCGTGACGAAGGTGGAGCCGGGCCCCGGCGGTGGTGTGGTGCGGTTCGCCAGGTCCGAGCTGCGGGTGCGGGTGACGGCCGGCGGGGCCGTCTTCTGGGGCTGGGACGGTGCGGAGCCGGAGCCGTCGTACGCGCTGGCCTGCGGGAGCCCCGAGCCCGATCCGCGGGCGGTTCTCGAGCCCGACAAGGAGGGCGGCTGGCGGGTGGTGTCGGAGCGCACGACGGTGGTGGTGTCGCGGCACGGCTCCGTGGAGCTGCGCACCCCGGGCGGTGTCATGCTGCGGCGTGATCTGCCGCCGCGCTGGTGGGAGTCGGCCGAGGGCGGTGAGGCGCGCTGGGTGCAGCGGTCGGAGGTGGCGGCCGACGCGCGGTTCTTCGGGCTCGGCGGGCGCTCCGGCGGGCCCCGGCTGCGGAACGGCACGTACCGGCTGTGGAACACCGATCCGGGGGGTTCCTTCGGGCCCGGGGACGATCCGCTGTACATCACGATGCCGGTGCAGATGGTGGTGGCCGACGCCGGTGCGCATCTGGTCTTCCACGACAACACCTGGGAGGGCGCCGTCTCGTTGCGGGAGGGGACGGAGGGCGCCGGTTCGGGGCATGACAGGGCCGGGTCGTGCGAGGTGCGGATGGACGGCGGGCCGCTGCGGTGCTGGGCCATGGTCGGCACCCCCGCGCGCGTGCTGCACACC
>NZ_JASKYR010000392.1:0-7699 GCF_041028215.1 Streptomyces flavofungini | reverse complement strand
GGAGGGGAAGGAGGGGACGCACCGGCTTCGTCCCCGCCTCCGCCGACCCCGCCGAGGGCGACCTGTTCGGCGTGTGTGTGCGCGGGTAGCCGCGGGGAGTGATGGACGTGCGGTGCCGGGTACCGGCCCCCGGGAGGAACGTGTGACGGTCTCCGGAGGGGCACATCATGTGAATGTGCCCCTCCGGTGTCTCGGGGCGGGCGCCGCCGGTCCCGCTACCTGCCGTCCGGGACGTCGAAGCGCACCGAGCGGACCTCCAGGGTGTCCTTGGCCGGTTTGCCGTGGGGCTTCAGGCGCCAGTCGGGGCCGTCGCAGTTGGCGCCCAGGTAGACGGTCACGGCGGTGTCGGTGTCGTTGTGCGGCCCGTAGCCGGGAAGCTCCTCGTTGTCACCGACGGCGTGGAGGTTGATGCACTTGCCGTCGTGCGGGTCGTGCAGGGCGACGAGCCGCTCCTGGCCGTAGCCGTCGACGTACTTGTAGTGGAAGTTGCCCTGGGCGGCGTGGACGGAGCCGGTCATCGACAGGATGAGGGCGAGGGCGCCGAGGGAGGAGCCGAGGGCGGTGCGGAGCTTCATCGCGGTGGGATGTCCCTTCCAGAGACGATCAAGGTGCCTCACCCTACGAAGGCGCGGCGCGGGCGAATCGATTCGTCAGGCCGGTGTGTGCCGCGTGGCCGACCAGCGCCACTCGTTCGGCCCCCTGGCGAGGCGATCGGGCCCGCCCGGTCGGCCTCCTCGCGGCGGGCCCCCAGCCTTCCCGCTCGACTACGTAGTCCCTTGAGACGCTGTCGCCCCTCTGGACAGCGTCGTCACGCGGTGCTGTGATGCCAACTGCCCCTGCGGGCACGGCGGCTGAGCCTCTCGCGCGTGTCACAGGGTTTTGCGCATCCCGGTTTTCCAACGTTGTAAAGCGCTCTGCACGGCAGCCACCAGCGTAGACGGACCATGACAGGACGGTACTCATGACGCAGCTCGGCCGACGGCACTTCCTTCTGGGCTCCGGCGCGATCACCCTCGGCGCGGTCGGCGGCACGGCCGCCTTCACCGGTCCCGCCGCGTGGGCGGCGAGCCCGGCGCGCGGCGGTCTGTACGGTCCGAACGTGGCGCCCCTGGCCCCGACCGCCTTCCAGAAGCTGCCGGTGGGCAGCGTCACCGCCCGCGGCTGGCTGCGCGGGCAGCTCGATCTGCTCCTCGGCGGCCTGTTCGGACGCTACGCGCAGATCTCGCACTTCCTCGCCTTCGACGAATCCGGCTGGGTGCACCCGGACAAGGCGGGGTGGGAGGAGGTGACGTACTGGCTGCGCGGGTACGTCGACCTCGCCGCCCTCACCGGGGACCGCACCGCCCAGGCGGAGAGCCGCCGCTGGCTCGACGCGATCATGGCCACTCAGGAGGCGGACGGGTTCTTCGGCCCGAGAAGGCTGCGCACCCAGCTCAACGGCGGCCCGGACTTCTGGCCCTACCTGCCGCTGCTCCAAGCGCTGCGCTCGCACGAGGAGTTCACCGGGGACCGGCGGATCGTCCCGTTCATGGAGCGCTTCCTGCGCTTCATGAACGCACAGGGGCCCGGTGCCTTCGATTCGAGCTGGGTCTCCAAGCGCTGGGGCGACGGCCTGGACGTCGTCTTCTGGCTCTACAACCGCACCCGCGAGGGCTTCCTGCTCGACCTCGCCGACAAGATGCACACCCACGGAGTGGACTGGGCGGGCGGCGTCGCCGACTGGCACAACGTCAACGTGGCGCAGGGCTTCCGCGAACCCGCCCAGTACGCGCTGCGCTCGGGCAAGGAGGCCCACACCCGGGCCACGTACCGCAACTACGCCACCGCGATCGGCACCTACGGGCAGTTTCCCGGCGGCGGCTTCGCGGGCGACGAGAACGCGCGCCCCGGTTTCGGGGACCCCCGCCAGGGCTTCGAGACCTGCGGCACGGTCGAGTTCATGGCCAGCCATGAGCTGCTCACCCGTATCACCGGCGACCCGGTCTGGGCCGACCTGTGCGAGGAACTGGCGTTCAACATGCTGCCCGCGGCCACCGACCCGCACGGCACGGGCGTCCACTACGTCACCAGCGCCAACAGCGTCGATCTGGACAACGCCCGCAAGACCCAGGGCCAGTTCCAGAACGGATTCGCGATGCAGGCGTTCCAGCCCGGCGTGGACCAGTACCGCTGCTGCCCGCACAACTACGGCATGGGCTGGCCCTACTTCACCGAGGAGCTGTGGCTCGCGACCCCCGACCGCGGTCTCGCGGCGGCGATGTACGCGCCGTGCCGGGTCACGGCCAAGGTCGCGGACGGCACCCCCGTCACCCTCACCGAGGACACCGACTACCCGTTCAAGGAGAACGTCACCCTCACCCTGGCCCTGGACAAGCCGGTGCGCTTCCCGCTCCGGCTGCGCATACCGGGCTGGTGCGAAGGACCCCGACTGGCCGTCAACGGACGCCGCGTGACGGCCCCCGACGGACCGGCCTTCGCCGAGATCGAGCGGACCTGGCGCGACGGCGACCGCGTCACGCTGCGGCTGCCGCAGCGCACCACCGTACGGACCTGGAAGAACGGAGCGGTCAGCGTCGACCGCGGCCCGCTGACGTACTCCCTGCGCATCGGGGAGTCCTACGAGCGCTACGCGGGCACGGACGCCTTCCCGCACCAGGCGGTGCACGCCACCACCCCGTGGAACTACGCGCTGGCCCCCGACCCCCGGGGCGACCTCTCCTTCACCGCCGACTCCGGGCCGCTGACCGGCGACCCGTTCACGCACGAGGGTGCGCCCGTACGCTTCCGGGCCCGGGCGCGGCGCCTGAAGGAGTGGGTGGCGGACGACGAGCACGTCGTGGCCCCGCTCCAGAGCGGCGTAGCCCGTGCCACCGGCGCAAAGGAGGAGGTCACGCTCATCCCGATGGGCGCGGCCCGCCTGCGCATGACCGCGTTCCCCACCGCGAGCCCCGACGGCCGCCCCTGGACGCCGGAGCCGCCCTACCGCCGGATCGAGAACCGCCACAGCGGCAAGGTCCTCGCGGTCGACGGCATGTCCCTGGACGACGGCGGACGCGTGGTCCAGTTCGACAACTCCGGCACCGGCGACCACGCCTGGCAGCTCATCGACCGGGGCGAGGGGCGGTACACCCTGCGCAACGGCTACAGCGGCAAGGTCCTCGGCATCGAGGACGCCTCGACGGCCGACTCCGCCCGAGCCGTCCAGTTCACCGACGGCACCGCCGCGCACCTGCGCTGGGAGAAGGTCGACAAGGGAGAGGGCTGGTTCCTGCTCCGCAACCGGCACAGCGGCAAAGTCCTCGGCGTGGACGGCATGTCGACATCCAACAGCGCGCAGGTCGTGCAGTACGAGGACAACGGCACGGCCGATCACCTGTGGCGGCTCGTCTGACCCCGAGGTGGCTTCGCGCGAGCGGCCAGGCACCTCAGATGGTCGGGTGCAGGTGCTCGCGCGCCCACTGCTCGAAGCTGGTCGGTTCGATGCCCAGCGCGCGGACGGACTCGGGCCGGGCGGGCTGGCCGACCTCGTCCACGTACGCGTGGGTGGCACCCATGTCCGGCATGCCCGCGGCCCGCGCCTGCTCCTCGGTCATGTCCGGAGCCGACAGCGGGACGCCCAGGGCGCCGGAGAGGATCTCGGCGATCTGCGTCATGGTCAGGTAGTCACCGGCGAGTTCCAGTTCCATGCGGTGGTACTGCTCGGGCGCGGAGAAGGCGGCTGCCGCGACGCGCCCCACGTCCTTGGTCGCCACGAGCGACAGCCGGGTGTCCGGTCTGACGACGGTGACGAGGCCGCCCTCGACCCCGCGGGGAAAGTAGAACCGCAGGGACGGCTCGAAGTTCTCCATGAAGAACGACGGCTTGATCAACGTCCAGTAGGTGAAGTCCATGCTGCGCAGGCGGTCCTGGATGGCCGCCTTGGTGCCCAGCGGCGCTTCCATCATCGCCCAGCGCCCCTCTTTCCACCCCGGGGCCTCAAGATGCTGGCCGACGCCGCTCGTGGAGGCCTGCACGAACTGCTCCACCCCAGCGGCCTTGGCCGCCGTCATGAGGTTGTGGGCCTGCGCGACCTCGCCGTCGAAGTCGACTCCCTGGTCGGTGAACGCGGGCATCTGCACCGAGAAGACGGCGCGCACGCCGTCCACGGCCGCCCCGAGGGTCGCCGGGTCGGTGAGATCGCCCGTGACCAGATGAGCGCCGAGCGCTTCGACGGCGCGTGCGCGCCGTGTGTGCGGGTCGCGTACCAGGGCACGCACCGGGACGCCTCGGTCGAGCAGGGCGCGCGCGGTGGCGCCTCCCTGGCGGCCGGTGGCACCGGTGACGAGGACGAGTGTCGCGGAAGGGGTCATGGCGGTGTCTTCCTCAGGGGTCGGTTCGGCCGTGGTGAGGCGGGCGTCAGGCGTCGGTGGACATCGGCACGCACGTCCGTGCGTCCGGGCGCGAAACGGCGGGGCCCGCCGTTTTGCCTTAGGTAGAATATGGCGGGGCCCGCCACTTAGCAATGTTGGAGAGACGATGACCGGCCAGCGCTCGGATGCCCGCCGCAACTACGCCCGGATCCTCGCCGTGGCCGAAGCGGAGGTGGCGGCACACGGGGCCGCGGCCTCCCTTGAGCAGATCGCCCGCACGGCAGGGGTCGGATCAGCCACCGTCAGGCGCCACTTCGCCACGCGCAGAGCCCTGCTCGACGCCGTCTTCCGGGAACGTGTCCACGCCCTGTGCGACCTGGCGGAAACGCTCGTCGACGAGGCCGACACCCGCGCCTCCCTGCTGAGGTGGCTGCGCGAGCTGCTCGCCTACTCGATCGCCGCGCGAGGCCTGGCCGACGCTCTGTCCTACGAGCCCCTCGGGGACGAGGGCGCCGAGGACTCCTGCGCGTCGGCCATCGAGACCGCCGCCGCGCCCCTGTTGCGCGGGGCCATCGCCGACGGGTGCGTACGGGCCGACGTCACCGTCCACGATCTGCTCACCCTGATCGTCGGAATCGCCCTCGCCACCGAGAACCACTCCGACCCGGCCGCGCAGGCGGAGCGCGTCTTCGCGCTGTCCGTCGAGGGGTTGAGTCCTGCCGCCGCCTGACCGCGACGGCGTCTCATCTGACCGCGACGGCGTCCCACCGGGGTCGCCGGTGCGGACCTCGGAATAGCCCGTTCCGCGGAATAGCCTGCTCCATCGCGGGGTTGAGGCGGTGCCCCACGTGGTGCGGCGCACCAGGCGTCGGCCACCGTTCCTCCAGGGGCCAGCGAGAGACAGGTGAGCGATGCAGTCCATCATCCGTACGGCGGCCGGTGGCCCTGAGGTCCTGCGACTCGTCGAACGTCCGGTTCCTGAGCCCGGCCCCGGCGAGGTGCGGGTGCGCGTGCGCGTCTCGGGAGTCAACCCGACCGACTGGCGCAGCCGCAGACGCCCACTGCCCCCGGGCATGCGCGAGCAGGTGCCCCACCAGGACGGCGCCGGAGTGATCGACGCCGTCGGCCACGGGGTCGACCCGGCGCGGCTCGGCCAGCGGGTGTGGATCTGGGAGGCCGCGTGGGAGCGCCCCTGGGGAACGGCCCAGCAGTACAGTCTCGTTACCGACGAACAGGCGGTCGGCCTGCCCGAGCACGCGCCGTTCGAACTCGGTGCCGCGCTGGGCATCCCGGCCCTGACCGCCCATCGCGCACTGACCGTGCACGACGGCGGCCCGGGGCGCATCTCGCCGGGCACACTGCGGGACATGACCGTTCTGGTGGCGGGCGGCGCCGGTGCGGTCGGCAACGCGGCGATCCAGTTGGCCCGCTGGGCCGGAGCGCGCGTGGTGAGCACCGTCAGTGGTCCGGCCAAGGCGGCGCTGGCGTGTGCGGCCGGCGCCCATCAGGCGGTCGACTACCGCAGGCAGGACGCGACCGCCGAGATCCTGGCCTTCGCCCCTGAGGGCGTCGACATCGTCGTGGAGGTCGCGCCTGGCGCCAACTCCGCTCTGGACGTCGCGGTGGCCGCGCCGGGGGCCGTCGTCGCCTACTACTCGGGCGGCGAGGACGAGCGGCTGTCCGTCCCCGTACTTGCCTCGCTGCCCCTCAACCTGCGCTGGCAGAGCGTCTTCGTCTACGGAGTGCCCGCGGCGGCGAAGCGGCAGGCGGTCGCCGATGTCACGGCGGCGGTGGACGCGGGAGCGCTGCGCGTGGGCGAGGAGGCCGGGCTGCCGCTGCACCGCTTCGGCCTCGAACACACCGCCGACGCGCACGCTGCGCTCGAACGGGGCGTGATCGGGAAGGTGCTGATCGACATCCCGTGACCACGAGGGGACCGGTCAGGCGTTGGCGCCCGCCCTGGCGTGACGGCCCTCGGGGTGGGGGCCGTGCCAGTCCAGGCACATGACGGTGGCGTCGTCGGCCATATGGCCGTCGCATGCCTCGTGGACGTACGCGGTCAGGATTCGTACGACCTCGCGCGGGTGCTCGCCCGCGGTGTCCCGGATCAGAGCGGGCAGGTCGACGCTCTGGGCCTGGCGTTCCTGCATGCCGTCGGTGTACAGGATCAGGCGGTCACCGGGGCGCAGATCGAGGTCCTCGACGCGGTACGGGTGGGGGGAGGGGACGCCGAACGGCAGGTTGGTGGTCAGGCGCAGTTCGCTGACGGCGCCCGCGCGCAGGAGCAGCGGCCGGGGGTGACCGGCGTTGACGAGCTGGGCGCCGCTGCCGTCGAGGGCGATGCGCAGGAGCTGGCCGGTGGCGAGGGTCTTGCGGCCATTGCTCAGCAGGGCCTCATGGCTCCGGCGGGCCTGTTCGACCAGGCTGTGGCCGGTGCGGCGGGCGCCGCGCGAGGCGTTGACCAGGAGGGTGGCCATGAGGGCGGCGTCGACGTCGTGGCCCATCGCGTCGGTGATCGACAGGTGCAGGGTGTCGGGGTCCAGGGCGTAGTCGTAGGTGTCGCCCGCGATGTGGTTGGCGGGCAGCAGCGCCGCGGCCAGGGTGAACTCGGCGGCCTCGCAGGAGGGGGCCGAGGGCAGGAGCTGGCGCTGGATCTCGGCGGCCAGGCTCACGGGCAGGGTGCGCTGGCCCCAGTAGTAGCGGTCGGTGAAGCGGCGGTCGGTGACGATGATGTACGCCAGGGCGTGCGCGGTCTCCTCGACCTGCTCCAGGATGTTCTGCGTGGCGTGCGGCAGGAACAGCTCAAGCACGCCGATGGTGTCGCCCCGGTTGGTGACCGGTGCGATCACGTGGTGACCGTGGGTCCCGGCTCCGGCTCCGGCCCCGGCCTCGGTCAGAACCAGCTTCTGGCTGCGCAGGACCTCGTCGTAGGGGGAGTCGGCGAGGGGGATCTGTTCGGTGTGGCCGTCGAGGCGCGGCTCGCCCTCAGCGCTGACCCGCACCATCTGCCGACCGATGATGTCGACGAACAGAAAGGCGACGTACCGGGCATCGAAGCGGTCGCGCAGGTTGCGCGCCACCACGTCCAGGGAAGCCCCCGGCGCGGCGTTCTCCGCTGCTGCCAGCACTTCTGCCAGTTTGATCCGGTCCTGAGTCATGGGCGACCTCCCTCTGTCTTGTGATCTCCTTCCCGCCGTCAACGCCGTCATCGCAGTCAGTTGTGATGAAAATGGGGCGCGTGGCTCTGCGGATGCGACGTCCTCGGACCCGTGGGTCGCGCGGAGGCCGTGCGGGCGCCGTGCGGAGGCCGCATGGGTGACCTGCGGTGGCCGGGCGGGTGACCTGCGGTG
>NZ_JASKYR010000391.1:0-8007 GCF_041028215.1 Streptomyces flavofungini | reverse complement strand
GATGGGGCGCGGGTACCCGGTGGCGGGCCGGGTATCCGGTGGCGGCCCGGGCAACCGGGGGTCAGAGCTCGCGCAGTGCGGGCAGGAGCTTCTTCTCCGCCCATTCGATGAAGGGACGCTGGTGGTCGCCGCCCACCTGGACGAGCGCGATCTCGGTGAAGCCCGCGTCCACGAAGGGCCGTACGGACTCCACGAAGGTCTCCACGTCGTCGCCGCAGGGGATGGACTCCGCGAGAGCCTCCGGGGTCACGTACTGGGTGGCACCGGTGAAGCCGGAGGGTCCCGGCAGCTCGGCGTTGACCGGCCAGCCGCCGACGGACCAGCGGAACTGGTCGTGGGCGCGGGCGATCGCGGCGTCCCTGTCGGGGTCGTAGCAGACCGGGAGCTGGCCGACGCGCGGTTTGCCGCTGCCGCCGTGGCGGTCGAAGGCCTCGATCAGTTCGGCCTTGGGTTCGGTCGCGATGACCAGGTCGGCGAGGCGCCCGGCCACCGAGCAGGACCGCTTTCCGGAGACCGCGACGCCGATGGGCGGCAGTTCGTCGGGCAGGTCCCAGAGGCGGGCGTCGGCGACGTCGAAGTGCGTGCCCCGGTGGTTGACGTTGTCGCCGGTGAAGAGCGCGCGGATGATCTCGACGGCCTCTTCGAGCATCTCGATGCGGACCTGCGGCGAGGGCCACCCCGCGCCGACGACGTGCTCGTTGAGGCTCTCGCCCGAGCCGAGGCCGAGCCGGAAGCGGCCCTCGGAGAGGAGCTGCATGGTCGCGGCCTTCTGCGCCACCACGGCCGGGTGGTAGCGGACGGTGGGGCAGGTCACGTACGTCATGAGGGGGATGCGGGAGGTGGCCTGCGCGGCGGCGCCGAGAACGCTCCAGGCGTACGGCGCGTGCCCCTGGGACGCGAGCCACGGGAAGTAGTGGTCCGAGGTGACGGAGAAGTCGAAACCGGCGCGCTCCGCCGCGACCACATCGTCGACCAGAGCGCGGGGCCCGGCCTGCTCGGTCATCATTGTGTAGCCGATTTGCACCATAAAGCATCGCTTTGCCGAAAAGCTCTCGCTGAAACATTCGACCGCCCGCAGCCCCCCGACGGCGGCTGCCGGAGCGACATCGGGGTACTTGCTAGGACCACGGTGGCCACCGCCACCCGTAGGAACGGTCCGGAGGCACCCGCCACCGGCGAGAAGGAGCTTGAGGATGGGCAGCGTGCGCACTGTAGGAGTGGAGGAGGAGCTTCTCCTCATCGACCGCGAGAGCGGTGAGCCGACGGCCCTGTCGTCGGCGGTACTGGCGCGGGCCGCGAGGGACACCGCCGGGGACACCGGCGCCGGGCCCCAGGACTCCGACTACCGCGCCCCGGAGGAGGAGACCTTCGAGAGGGAGCTCCAGGACCAGCAGCTCGAATTCGCCACGCAGCCCCGTACGAGCATGGACGACCTCCTCGAAGAGGTCGTCCGGTGGCGCGCGGAGGCCGACCGGCACGCGGGTGCCGTGGGCGGTGCCGTCGCCGCCCTGGCCACCTCTCCCCTACCGGTCAGCCCCCGGCTCAACGTGGGCCCGCGCTATCAGTGGATGGACGAGCAGTTCGGCCTCACCACCCAGGAGCAGCTCACCTGCGGCTGCCACATCCATGTCTCCGTCGACTCGGACGAGGAGGGCGTGGCCGTCATCGACCGGATCAGGCCCTGGCTGCCGGTGCTGCTCGCGCTGAGCGGCAACTCGCCCTTCTGGCAGGGCAATGACAGCCGCTACAGCAGCTACCGCAACCGGGTGTGGGGGCGCTGGCCGATGGCGGGACCCACGGAGATCTTCGGCTCGGCCGAGAGGTATCAGCGGCAGGTCGACGCCCTGGTCGCCAGCGGCGTCCTGCGCGACCGCGGGATGGTCTACTTCGACGCCCGGCTCTCCCACCGCTACCCCACCGTCGAGATCCGGGTGGCCGACGTCTGCCTGGAGGCCTCATCGACGATTCTGGTCGCCGCGCTGGCCAGGGCGCTGGTCGAGACGGCGGCGCGGGACTGGCGCGCGGGCCGACCGCCGCTGCCGCACGGTGTGAGCCTGCTGCGCCTCGCCGCGTGGCGGGCCGCCAGGTCGGGCATCGACGACGTCCTCCTCGACCCGGTGACCATGCGGCCGACGCCCGGCCCCGAGGTGGTCGAGGCGCTCATCGACCACGTCAAGGACGCCCTCGCCGACACCGGCGACCTGGGCATGGTCCGCAAGACCGCCGCGGGCCTGCTCGAACACGGCAACGGGGCCCGCGTCCAGCGCGAGCTCCTGGAGCGCACGGGCAGCCTGAGCGCCGTGACGGCGGAGTGCGCCCGCCGCACCCTGGCGTCCTAGCCACCCGGGGACAGCGGCACCGTGACTTTGCGTGACGCCCGGTACGCCTCGGGGGCGTCCACATCCGTGCTGATCTCGTAGAGCTTTGCCGTCGACACCATGGAACCCGGACGAGGCCGCCCATCTCGCAGCTCACGCCACGCGGCTGGCGTGATAGCACGGAGTGATCAATCCCGAAGGAGACCACGGACATCATGGGTATCTTCAGCCGCCGCCAGACGGCGACCATAGAGCGGACGCAGGATGTCGGCGTCGGTACGTCTTTCCCCCCGGCGGCCGGCGCGGCGCCGCTCGATCCCGCGCTGCGCGCGCTGACCGGGGAGTGGACCATCGACCGCCCGCACAGCCGCATCGGCTTCTCGGTGCGGCACGCGATGGTCACGACGGTGCGCGGTGCTTTCGGCGACTACGACAGCACGCTGTACTTCGACGGCGCGCGGCCCTCGGAGTCGCGGGCCGAGATCACCATCCGGGTGGGCAGCGTCGACACGGGCGTGGAGCAGCGCGACGCGCATCTCGTCGGCCCCGACTTCTTCGACGCGCGCCACCATCCGGAGATGACGTTCCGCAGCACCTCCGCGCTGCACGAAGGGGGCGAGAGCTTCCGCATGGCGGGGGATCTGACCATCCGCGACGTCACCCGGCCCGTCGAGCTCCAGCTCGACTACCTCGGCTCGGTCGTGGACCCCTTCGGCTACGAGCGGGCGGGCTTCGACGGCACCACGACGATCGACCGCACCGAGTGGGGCCTCGTCTACAACCAGCGCCTGGAGGCGGGCGGCACCATGGTGAGCGAGAAGGTGCGCCTGCAGTTCGACATCTCCGCGATCCGGGCCACGCCCGTGGCGTAGCGGAGCTACCTGGGGTGCGCGGAGGTGGTCACTTCGTCGGGGTCCGGAACGCTGACATAGCTTCCGTTCTGGATCTCGCCGTGCACCCCGAACAGCACGTCACCGCCGGGTACGGCGGGCATGGCGCCCGGGAGGCCCGGCGGGTTGTCGGGTGAGTCCAGCAGGTCGGTCAGGATCTCGAACACGGCCATCCCCCTCGGATCGGTCGCGGGGCTGCCTGGACTGATCACAGGCCGTCACCCCGCGCCTTTCAACATACTCCGCATTCCTGCTGGCCGAGGCGCTCAATCCCTACGCAAAAAGCGGTACCGGCAGCCCGGACACGGCGACGGACCCGCGCGCGGGCGCGCACACGGGCCCCGCGCGCGGGGGCGCACACGACGAAGGGGCCATCCGAAGATGGCCCCTCTGTCCGACGTTCCCGTCGGGACGACAGGATTTGAACCTGCGACCCCTTGACCCCCAGTCAAGTGCGCTACCAAGCTGCGCCACGTCCCGATGTGTCCGGCGCGGTGTCCCGCGTGATCACAAGAAGAACTCTACCGCACGGCCGAGGGTGCTCCGTTCCCCGGTGACCGCCGTCAGGTACGCGCGACAATCCACCTATGAGCACCGCACCGCGACGTGACGATTCTGACCGCGACCGGGACCGCGACGCGGAGGGCCGCGCCCGCAACCAGCGCCCCCGCGACGGCCTCGGCAGGCCGCTGCCCCATGGCGCCGAAGGCGTGGCCCGCCAGCCCGAGGGCGTCGTCCGCACCCCCGGGCAGTCCCTCGCCGAGGCGCAGGAGCTGCTGGACGCCGGGCGGCCCTTCCACGCGCACGAGGTCTTCGAGGACGCGTGGAAGTCGGGGCCCGGGGCCGAGCGCGCCCTGTGGCAGGGCCTGGCCCAGCTCGCCGTGGGCCTGACCCACGCGGCGCGCGGCAACCCCACCGGCGGCGCCCGGCTGCTGCGCCGCGGGACGGCGGCGATCACCGCGTGGACCGCGGAATCGGGCCTCGACCGGCCGTACGGCATCCGCGTACCGGAGCTCAAGGCGTGGGCGGAGGCCCTGGCCGGGCGGCTCGAACGCGAGGCGGCCCCGGTGGAGGCGGCGGCCGAGGCCCCGCGCCTGCGCGCGAGCACACCGGGCTAGCCGGACCCGTCACCGGAGCGGACTCGCCCCGCATGCACGGGCCGCGCCCCGGTGTGAGGGTGTCGGTGTGACCACCACCGATCAGCCGGCACCGGAATCCGCCCCCGCCGCCGCGGAGGCGCAGGCGCCGCCCGTCCTCGACCGGCGCCGCCGCAACGTCGTCTTCGTCACGATCATGCTGGGGATGCTGCTCGCCGCGCTCGACCAGACGATCGTCGGCACCGCGCTGCCGACCATCGTCTCCGACCTCGGCGGGGCGGAGCACATGTCGTGGGTGGTGACGTCGTACCTGCTCGCGGAGACCGTCGCCACGGTCCTCGTCGGCAAGTTCGGCGACCTGTTCGGCCGCAAGATCGTCTTCCAGATCTCCGCGGTCATCTTCATCACCGGGTCGTTCCTGTGCGGCCTGTCCACGAACATGATGCTGCTCATCGCCTGGCGGGCGATGCAGGGCATCGGCGCGGGCGGTCTGATGGTCACGTCCATGGCGCTGATCGCGGACGTCATCCCGCTGCGCGAGCGCGGCAAGTACCAGGGCGCGATCGGTGCCGTCTTCGGCGTCTCCACGGTGATCGGACCGCTGCTCGGCGGGCTCTTCACCGACCATCTGAGCTGGCGCTGGGCCTTCTACGTCAACGTCCCCATCGCGATCGTCGTGGTCCTCGCGGCGGCCCGCACCATCCCCGTCGTGAAGTCGGCGCTGCGCCCGGTCATCGACTACCTCGGCATCGCGCTCGTCGCGATCGGGGCGAGCGCGCTGATCCTCGCGACGAGCTGGGGCGGCAACCAGTACGCCTGGGGCTCCCCGACGATCATCGGCCTCTTCGTCGGCGGCATCGTCGCGCTCGCGCTGTTCTGCGTGGTGGAGACGCGGGCCGCCGAGCCCATGCTGCCGATGCGGCTCTTCGGCAACCCGGTCTTCACCGTCTGCTCGATCCTCAGCTTCATCGTGGGCTTCGCGATGCTCGGCGCGATGACGTTCCTGCCGACCTACCTCCAGTACGTCGACGGCGACTCGGCCACGATCTCGGGCGTGCGGACGCTGCCCATGGTGATCGGCCTGCTCATCGCCTCCATCTTCAGCGGCAACGTCGTCAGCAAGACCGGCACGTACAAGATCTTCCCCATCGTCGGCGCCCTGGTGATGGCGCTCGGGCTCTTCCTGCTCTCCCTCATGGACGACACCACGAGCACCTGGCTCGAATCGCTGTACATGTTCGTGCTCGGCGCCGGGATCGGCCTGTGCATGCAGGTGCTCACCATCGCCGTGCAGAACACCGTCCCGTACGCGGACCTGGGCACCGCGACCTCGGGCGTGACCTTCTTCCGCACCCTGGGCAGCTCGTTCGGCACGGCCGTCTTCGGCACCATCTACGCCAACACCCTCGCGCCGAACCTCAGGGACGGCATCGCGGACGCCGCGCGGACCGGCACCGCGGACCCGGCGGCGATCTCCAAGGCGGCGCAGAGCCCGCAAGGGGTGCACGAGCTGCCGGGCGCGGCGGCGGCGCCGGTGGTCAAGGCGTACGCGGACACCCTGCACACCGTCTTCCTGTGGACCGTGCCCGTGGCGCTGCTCGGCTTCCTCGTGGCGCTCTTCCTCAAGCAGGTGCGGCTGCGCGACAGCGCCCGCGAGAGCGCGCCCGACATGGGCGAGGGCTTCGCGCAGCCGACCGGCTCGGACTCGGGGCTCCACCTCCAGCGGAGCGTCGCACACATCGTCCGCAACGTCGGCATGAGCACCGCGCGCGGCATCATCAGGGACTCCGACACCCGGCTCGACATCGCGGGCGCCTGGGCGGTCATGCAGGTCGCGCTCTTCACCCGCATGGTGGGCCACGCGAGCCTGGGTCTCATCGCGGCCCGGCGCCGCATTCCGGCCGAGGTCCTGGTCCCCGTCTTCGACCGGATGGTGGAGGAGGGCTTCCTGACCCGTACGGGTACGTACTTCTCGCACACCCCGGCCGGGGAGCGCGAGGCCGGTGCCATCGCCGCCGCGTGGTCGAAGTGGCTGGGCGAGGAGATCGAGAAGGACCTCGGACGGCCGCCGGACGAGAAGCTCACGGCGGCGGTCGACGCCATCGCCAAGCGGCTGCTCGCCGAGGACCTGGAGCAGGGCCTCACACCGGAGGTGGCGGGCGCCACGGTCGCGTCCCGCTGAGTGCGTCCGTCCCGCCGAGTACGTCCGCGGGGCGGCGGCGCGTCAGCGCGCCTCCTCAGCGGAGTAGCGGGCGCGCAGTTCGCGCTTGAGCACCTTCATGCTGGGGCCCAGCGGGAGTTCGGCGGTGACTTCGACGCGGCGCGGGTACTTGTGGCGGCCGAGGTGCTCCCTGGACCAGGCGATGAGGGCGTCCGTGTCCACCGCCGCGCCGGGCGCCGCGACGGCGACGGCGCAGACCTCCTCGCCGTGCAGGGCGTCGGGCAGGCCGATGACCGCGACCTGGGCGATGTCCGGGTGGCGCATGAGGACCTCTTCGACCTCACGCGGGTAGACGTTGAAGCCGCCGCGGATGATGACGTCCTTCTTGCGGTCGACGATGGTCAGGAATCCTTCGGCGTCCTTGGTGCCGAGGTCGCCGCTGCGGAACCAGCCGTCGACCAGGGCCTCGGCGGTGGCGTCGGGGCGCCCGAGGTAGCCGGAGAAGACGTTGTGGCCGCGGATGACCACCTCGCCGATCTCACCGTCGGGCAGCAGTTCGACGCGGTCCTCGACGTCGGCGCGGGCGATCTCGACGTCGACGCCCCACAGCGGATGGCCGATGGTGCCCGCGCGGGTGCCGAGGTCGGGCTGGTTCACGGAGGCGGCGGGGGACGTCTCGGAGAGGCCGTACCCCTCGTACACGGGGGTGCCGAAGGCCTCCTCGAAGCTTTCGAGTACGGCGACGGGCAGCGAGGCGCCGCCGGAGACGCAGAGGCGGAGCGCGGGCAGTTCGGCGGCGGACGCGGCGGCGGAGACCAGGCCGACGAACATGGTGGGCACGCCGTGGAAGGTGTTCGCGCCCTCCTCGACCATCAGCTCGATGGCCCGTGCGGCGTCGAAGCGGGGCAGCAGGACGAGGGTGGCGCCCGCGCGCCACGTCGAGTTCATCGAGACGGTCTGGCCGAAGGCGTGGAAGAGCGGCAGCGCGCCGAGGGCGACGTCGTCGGGGCGGACGTCGTTGGCGTCGAAGGCGTTGACCGTCGCGTTCATCACGAGGTTGAAGTGGCTGAGTACGGCGCCCTTGGGTACGCCGGTGGTGCCGCTGGTGTAGAAGACGACGGCGGGGTCGTCGGCGTTCCGTGTGACGTAGGAGGTGAGGGGCTCGGTGTCGCGCGCCAGGGCGTCGAGCTCGCCCCCGGAGCCCAGTGTCAGCATCCGTACGTCCGTGGCCTTGGCGGCGATCTCGCCCGTCGGCGCCTGCGCGGGGTGGCAGAGCAGCAGGCTCGCGCCGCTGTCCCGCAGGACGTGCTCGACCTCCTCGGCGGAGAGCAGCAGATGGACGGGGACGACGACCGCCCCGGCGGCGAGGATCGCGTAGTAGGCCTTCGGGAACTCGGCGGTGTTGGGTGCCATCAGGGCGACGCGGTCCCCCGGCCGCACGCCGAGGCCGGTCAGGGCCGCGCCCTGCGCACGGGCCTCGCGCCACAGCTCCGCGAAGGTGAGGCGCAGGTCGCCCTCGACGAGGGCGGTGCGGTCGGGGT
>NZ_JASKYR010000390.1:0-7260 GCF_041028215.1 Streptomyces flavofungini | reverse complement strand
GGCCAATGGCGCCCCGGGGGCGATGGCCCGCTTCACCGGCCCCGACGGCGTCCGCTCGCGCACCGCCGGTGTACGCGACCGCGTCTCCGGCGCGGCCATGGACACCCGCGCACGCTTCCGTATCGGCAGCGTCAGCAAGACCTTCTCCGGCGTCGTGCTGCTCCAACTCGTCGACGAGGGCAAGCTGGAGCTCGACGCGCCGGTCAACCGCTACCTCCCCGGACTGCTGCCCGACGACCGCATCACCGTCCGCCACCTGCTCACCCACCGCAGCGGCCTGGCCGACTACACCGACGCGATGTTCGCCAAGACGGTGCCCGGCTTCGAGGCCGTGCGCAACCGCGTCTTCACCTACAAGGAGCTGGTCGACCTCTCGCTGGCCGAGCCCCGCACCACCGAACCCGGCGTCTCCTACAAGTACTCCAACGCCAACTTCGTCGTCGTCGGCATGCTCATCGAGAAGGCCACCGGAACCCCGGTCGCCCAGCAGTACGAGCAGCGCATCATCAAGCCGCTGAGACTGCGTCACACCTCCTACGTGCACCCCGACACCCGGATCACGGGAACGCACGTACGCGGCTACCTCCACCCCGACGAGGAGGGTGCGCCGCTCGTCGACTCCACGGAGCAGACCGTCTCCTGGGCCCAGTCGGCCGGCGCCATCATCTCCGACCCGGCCGATCTGAACACCTTCACCAGCGCACTGATGCGCGGCAAGCTGCTCTCGCCCCGCATGCTGGACGCCATGACCACGGTCACCCCGACGGACACCACCCAGACCCGCTTCTACGGGCTCGGGCTGCGCCGCTACGACCTGTCCTGCGGCGCCCAGGTGTACGGCCACACCGGCACCGTGCAGGGCTACTACACGTACGCCTTCGCCACCCGCGACGGCAAGCGCGCGCTCTCCGCCATGGCGAACACCTCGAACCACGGGGCGGCCAACACCGCACTCGGCGGAACGCTGGAGGCGGCCTTCTGCGGCAAGACCACACCCGCGGGTACGTCCAGCAAGGCACGTCGCGCACTCCCCGTCCAGGCAGCCGAGGCAGACCTGCCCGAGCGCCGCTGACGCCTCAGCGGCCCTGACGCCTCGGCGCCGCTGATCCCCCCAGCGCCGCTGAGGTCCGACGGCCGCGTGCGCACCACACCGCTGTGGTGCGCACGCGGCCAAGCCGTGTCCAGGGCGGCGACGGTCAGGTGCGGCTCGCCGCGGCCGTCCGCAGGAGACCTTCGACGCCGTCCAGGAACGTGTCGCTGATCAGCGCCGGGTCGAAGAGGCATCCGGCCGCCATGGCGCCGTCCCGGAGCATGACGAAGTGCCGCCCCGCAGCGTCCCCCGGCACGCACCCGGCCTCCGTCAGCAACTGCGTGACGGCCTCCAGGAACCACTGCCGGTGGGCCAGGACCGCCTGGTGGACCGGGTGCGCCGGGTCGGGGTACTCGGCCGCCGCGTTCAGGAAGGCGCACCCGCGGAACCCGGCGGACCGGATGCCCTCGGTGATGGTGCGGGCGACGGCCCTGACGGTGTCGGCGGGTGCGAGGCCCTGCGCCAGGACGGCGGTCACCTGCCCCCGTATGCCCTGGTCGGCGCGGTGGAGGTAGCTGAGGATCAGCTCCTCCTTGCCCTTGAAGTGCCGGTACAGGGTGGCGCGGGTGACCTGGGCCTCCGCGATGATCCGGTCCACACCGACGGAGTGGATTCCCTCCGTGTAGAAGATCCGGGTCGCGGTGTTCAGCAGCCGGGACCGCGCCTCCGACGTGCTCCCGCTCTGTGCGCTCGCGCTCATGGCGGCAGCGTATCAGGTGGGTGAGGGAGAACGTTCGGTCTTGACAGGGGGGTGCGGATGCCCGTTAGATGCGGCACGGGACGGGAGGAGACCGAACGTTCTCCCTCATTCGCCCTCCGCGGAGGGCGCCCTGTCCCACATCGACCGTGTGTACGCCACGCCGCACCGAAAGGGACCCTGATGGACACCTCTGTCGCAGCCCCCGTCGCCACCCCCGCCACGAGCGTCTCCGCGGCGCTGCGGAGGCTGTACTTCCTGCGCTTCGCGTTCGCCGTGGTGTGGGCCGCCCTGCTGTTCGCGACCGCCCATGACCTCGGGGCCCTCAGTGCGGCGCTGTTGGTGCTCTACCCCTTGTTCGACGTGGCGTGCGCCGTCGCCGACGTACGGTCCGCCAGGGCGAACGGTGGTCCGGTGCGCAATCTTTGGGCGAACATCGCGCTCAGCACGCTCACCGCCGCCGGTCTGATCGCCGCCGCCTCCTCCGGCATCCCGGCCGTCCTGCGCGTCTGGGGCGCCTGGGCCATCGCGGCGGGGCTGGTCCAGCTGGCCGTCGGCGTCATCCGGCGGGGCATGGGAGGGCAGTGGCCAATGATCGCCAGTGGCGCCATCTCCACGCTGGCCGGATCCTCGTTCATCGCCCAGGCGGGCAAGGACGACGCCTCCCTGAGCACGCTGGCCGGATACGCCTTCCTCGGCGGAGTCTTCTTCCTCGTCTCCGCGCTGCGCCTGGGGCGGTCCGGCAGCGCCGCGTAGCCGTGGGGCGCCCGCCGTGGGGGAGGGGCGGTGGGCGTCGCCCGCTACAGGCGATGTGCCGGTGGGGCGGGCGGTGTGCAGGCGGTGGTCCGGCGGCTGAGGTACTGGCGGTTGTCGGCGATCAGGCGGTAGAGGCCGTGGGCGGCCCAGCGGATCGGGGGCAGCGTGAGCAGTGCGCCGAGCAGGGGCCATCCGCCGCCCGAGCTGAGCAGGATCTTCGCCACGGCGTGGGCGCCGCCGTAGGCCCGGCCCTTCGGGGTCACCCAGAGCGCTTCGTGCCGGGCCCGCTCCTCCGGTACGCCGTACGTGACCAGGTCCGCCTGCTGCCAGGGCGTCATGTCGCAGCGGGGGCGTACCTTCCGGGCGATGAGGCGCACCGCCGCGGTGCAGAAACCGCAGTCACCGTCGTAGATCAGCACAGGCCTGTCGCGCATACGTTCATCGTGCCTCAGGAACCGCGCTCGTGCGGGACGCGCGCACTGCGCCCACTCCCTCAACCTCGACTTTAGCTTTAGGGTCGCGGGCCGCCGGTAGGGCCGCCGATGGGAAGCCGGTAGAGGCTGAGGCTGTACCTACTGGTATGTACAGTAGGCGGGTCCCACCGAACCTGATCCTGGAGGCAGTTGCCATGCCACTCGTCCGTATCGACGCCATGGGCTGTGACACGCGGCGTCTCAAGGCCCTGGGGCGCGCCGTCCACCAGGCACTCGGCGAGACCATGGGCATCCCCGACGACGACCACTTCCAGATCCTGACGGGACACGACGGACAGCGGGGACTGCTGCGTCACGGCGACTATCTCGGGGTGCGGCGCGACGACGGCATCGTGTACGTGGCCATCACGCTGCGCGCCGGTCGCACCGACGCGCAGAAGCGGGCGCTGTACCGGCGCGCGGCCGAACTCGCCGAGGAGTACGCGGGCACCGAACCGCGCAACATGTTCATCGTCCTGACGGAGAACGCGGACGCGGACTGGTCGCTCGGCAACGGCGAGGCCCCGTACCTCCCGCCGCTGAAGTGAACCGGCTTGAGTGAACCGGTGCGACCGGCCTCCTGAGTGCTTCCATCCCGGCCCCTTCTTACCCCGGTCGCCGTCGCGTTATTCCAGGGATTTCCCGGCAAGGCGCACGGGGGCACCCGATGAACGGCATGAATGCCGATTACGGGCGATGGTCGCAATTGGCCCGGATATTGGGGCCACTTGACCCGATCAGGACGATCCGGAGACTGGTACCGCAACGGGTCCATGGGGTATCAGGGCCACCTCCGCGGGGGCTTCACCTGCGGCGCCGGCAGAGACCGCGAGGTCACAGGGTGGGGCCCCGGGCCACGCGGCCACCGGAGCGGTGGTCGAAGAGGGCTCAGTGAAGCACGATTGCGCGGTCACGCTCCATGTAATCCATGTCACTTTACGTTCGCCTTGAACCACTCGGGGGATCAAAGTTAGAGATGCTCCGGCGAGGTGATCGGTACTGAACTGGCCTGTCAAATCGACGGATTAGAGAGCCACCGCCTGTGATAGACATGAACGGAGCCGCTGGGTAAAAAGAGGATGTCCCCACCTCATCCCCGCCTCATACAGGGCACCGCACCGCTCCGAACCGCTGACGACTGCCACGACCCCGAACCCCGCTGACACGACCGTCCCTTCCGGGGCCAGGCCGGACACCCCCGAGCCCTGAGTCCCCTTTGACGCGCGCACGCTGCTCATGCCGCGATCCATCCCCACCCACCGACATCATCGACAGTGAGGGAAGTACCGTGCCGGCACACCAGAAGCTCTACCTTCGCCCGTCCGTGGTCGCACAGCCCCTGTTGCACCGCTGGTACGCGTGGCCCTATCTCCTGGCTCCCCACACCGGCGCACTGAACCTGCGGGACCGTCTTCTGCCCATCCTGGACAGCTACTTGAAGGCGCCCCACATCCACGAGTCCGTCATCGCGGACCCCCATCGCTACGGCGCCCCCTTCCTCGATCCCCAGGGCGCCTCCCTGGACGAGGTCCGGGCCGCCCGCGAGCTCATGGCCAAGAACGCCGAGGCCAGGCTGCGGCTCGCCGACGACGTGGACCAACTCCGCGCCCTGCTGCGGGAGAAGGCCGTCGGCGGACCGATGGAGCCGCTCTATCCCCAGGTCCCCGACTCCCTGCGCGGTCGCGTCGAGCTGGTCTACGACACCGCGCACCGGCCCGGCTTCCGCTTCTTCGAATCGCTGATGTACAGCTCCCCGGCCTTCGAGCGGCACGGCCAGTGCGTCTCCCTCAGCGTCACGCAGAGCCCCCAGCCGTTCGTGTACAGCAGCCCCGTCTTCCCGCGGGCCGACCGGCTGGACATCGATGTCCCGTTCGACTCCCCGCTGTGGGACGAGCTGTTCGCGGCGCGCCTCAGCCCGGTCGACGTCCCTGACCTCGCCGAGCGCTTCGGCATCGCGGACGCCGACCTGCCCGCGTTCACCGCGCTCTTCCACGCGACCCCGCCGACACCGCACACGCCGCCCCCGCCCGGCGACGTCCGCGTGCGCTACTTCAACCACGCGACCGTGCTGATCGAGACCGGGCCCACCTCGGTCCTCCTCGACCCCCTCATCGGCTATGCCGACGACGGCCACGAGCACTTCACCATCGAGGACCTGCCGGCCCGCATCGACGCCGTCGTCATCAGCCACTTCCACTCGGACCACTTCTCGCTGGAGACGCTCCTCCAGCTCCGCACCCGCGTCGGCACCATCTTCGTGCCCCGTGCCTCCGGCGGATCGCTTCCCGACCCCAGCCTCAAGACGATGCTCCAGGCACTCGGCTTCCCCCGGGTCCAGGAGCTGTCCGAACTGGAGACCCACCGCGTGGCCGACCAGGTGGAGGTCACCGCCCTCCCCTTCGTCGGCGAGCACGCCGACCTCGACATCCGCACCAAGGTGGTCCCGCTGGTCCGGGCCGGTGGCCGCAGGTTCCTCTTCGCCACCGACATCACCCCGCTCGAACCGGCGCTGTACGACAACATCCCCGGCCTCGCCGAGACACCGCTCGACGCGCTCTACATCGGCCTCGAATGCGTCGGCGCCCCGCTGGGCTGGCTGTACGGACCGCTCCTTGAGGGGAAGCTCTCCCGCGAGCACAACGCGGGCCGACGGCTCAAGGGCAGCGACGCGGCCCAGGCCGACCAGCTCGCCAAGCAGCTCAACGCCCGGCACGTCTACGCCTACGCCATGGGTCTCGAACCCTGGCTCAAGCACCTCACCGGCTCCGACTACGACCCCGAGGCCGAGCCCGTCAAGCAGGCCGCGGTCCTCTCCGAGCTGACCGCCGAGCGTGGCGTCACCGCCGAGCTCCTCCGCGACCGGGGCGAGCGCACCTGGCCCGCCGTCGGGCCGACGGAGCAGTAGGCGCCGAGCGAGACCCCGTCCTGCTGTGCCGTCGTAGATTCCCCCTGGGTGGTGCGTACATGCAGAGCAACACCGGGCACGGCAGCGCGTCATTGCGCCGCTTCGGTCCACCAGTCCCGGGCGCGGGCGATCCCACCCGCGCCAGCCTCGTCTGTTTCCCCTGCGCGGGCGGGGGAGCGACCGGCTTCGCCTCCTGGCGGCGCCTTCTGCCGGACCGGCTCGCCCTCTACGCGCAGGTGGGGCCGGGACGTGAGGAGCGCGGCGGAGAGGCGCCGCTCGACTCGGTCGACGAGCTGATGACCGACGTGCTGCCGGGGGTGCTCGCACTCCCGGACCCGCTGGTCCTGGTCGGCCACAGCTTCGGCGCCTCCCTCGCGTACGAACTGACGCACCGGCTGACCCTGGCCGGCCGCCCGCCGCTGCGTCTTGTCGTGCTCGCGGCGGTCGCGCCGGGGGCGACGACGCTGGAGCCGCCGGGGGACGACCACGAGATCGAACTGCTGTGGAAGCGGCTGGGCGCGAACCCCGCCGGTCTCAGCCGCCCCGGCTTCCGCGAGTGGCTCTTCCCGGTGCTGCGCGCGGACTTCACCGCGCAGGCCTCCTACCGGCCCCCGGACGCGGCCACGCACCTCACCACACCGGTCACCGTGCTGTACGGAGACGAGGACCCCATGGTGACGGCGGTGGAGGCGGCCAAGTGGCGGGCGCTGTGCGCGGGACCCTTCGAGGTCGCGCCGGTGCCCGGCGGCCACTTCTTCCCGCAGACGGCCAGGGCCGAGACCACCGGTGCCCTCGTCCGTGCCCTCGGCTGCGAGGGCACGGCGCCGTAAAGGTCTTCCCTCGGCGGAAACGCCGATCGAAATGACCATGCAGAACCAATAAAAAAGGTCCCCTTGATCACCCGATCGGTGGGGGCTAGGCTACGCGAGTCGAGAATTCACGTTAATTCCGCAGGGGGACGTTTGTCGATGAACCGTGACGATCCGAGGGCCCTGACTCAACTATTCGAAGAATGCGTGAGACGGGGCCCGGAAAACATTGCCCTGGAATTCGAAGATGAATTCTTGAGCTACGGCGAACTCAATCGCCGGGCCAACAGGCTGGCGCATCACCTGCGTGACACCGGCGGCGTCCGCCCCGACGACCGGGTGGCGATCCTGGTCAGGCGTCCGCCGGACGTCATCGTCGCCGAGCTGGCCGCGCTCAAGGCAGGGGGTGCCTATGTCCCGCTGGACCCCGACAACCCACCCGGCGTGACACAGCGGATCATCGAGGACGTGGCACCCAAGGCGGTGGTGATCGATTCGTCGGCCGCCGCGGGCGCGATGTATTTCGACGG
>NZ_JASKYR010000039.1:0-19701 GCF_041028215.1 Streptomyces flavofungini | reverse complement strand
GAACGAGTCGACGCGGTTGCCGTGCGCCTCCGGGTCGAGACGCCGCTCGGCGAAGGTGAAGATCGCGACGAGTCCGGCGAGCAGGATCGTGCCTTGCAGGAAGAGTGCGGGTCCGTCGACCGCGATCGCGCCCATCGCCGCGATGTGCGCCTTCGTCGTGCCGAAGCCGCGGGCCGCGAGCCCGACCACCGCGGCGAAGGCGGCGGCGAGGGCGACCACGGACACGAACAACTGCGTGTAGTAGCGCGACTTGCGCGGGACGAAGGCTTCGACGAGCACTCCGATGACGGCCGCGCCGATGACGATCAACGTCGGCGAGAGCTGTCCGTACTCGATCTTCGGCGCGTCGATCTTGTCGATCGGATCGGCGGCCATTGTCCACAGGCTGTGGACGGCTGATGCGCTCACTTGGCCGCCTCCACCTCGGGCTTGGGGTCCTTCTTCTGTACGTCGGACATCGTGTGCTTGACCGCCGGGTTCACCAGGTCGGTGAGCGGCTTCGGGTAGACCCCGAGGCCGATCAGGAGCGCGATCAGCGGGGCGACGACGACCAGCTCACGCACCCGCAGGTCGGGCATGGCCGAGACCTCCGGCTTCACGGGGCCCGTCATCGTCCGCTGGTAGAGGACGAGGGTGTAGAGCGCCGCGAGGACGATGCCGACCGTGGCGATGATCCCCACCACCGGATAGCGCGCGAAGGCGCCGACCAGGACGAGGAACTCGCTCACGAAGGGCGCGAGACCCGGCAGCGAGAGCGTGGCGAGACCGCCGATCAGGAAGGTGCCCGCGAGGACGGGGGCCACCTTCTGCACGCCTCCGTAGTCGGCGATCAGGCGCGAGCCGCGCCGCGAGATCAGGAACCCGGCGACCAGCATCAGGGCGGCGGTCGAGATGCCGTGGTTGACCATGTAGAGCGTCGCGCCGGACTGGCCCTGCGAGGTCATGGCGAAGATGCCGAGGATGATGAAGCCGAAGTGCGAGATCGACGCGTACGCCACCAGGCGCTTGATGTCGCGCTGGCCGACCGCGAGCAGCGCTCCGTAGATGATGCTGATCAGGGCGAGTACGAGGATGACCGGCGTCGCCCACTCGCTCGCCTCGGGGAAGAGCCCGAGGCAGAACCGCAGCATCGCGAACGTGCCGACCTTGTCGACCACCGCGGTGATCAGGACGGCGACCGGGGCCGTCGACTCGCCCATCGCGTTCGGCAGCCAGGTGTGCAGCGGCCACAGCGGGGCCTTCACCGCGAAGGCGAAGAAGAAGCCGAGGAAGAGCCACCGCTCGGTGTCGGTCGCCATGTCCAGCGTGCCGTTGGCCCGCGCCTCGGCGATCTCCTGGAGCGAGAAGTTACCGGCCACTACGTAGAGACCGATTACCGCGGCCAGCATGATGAGGCCGCCGACCAGGTTGTACAGGAGGAACTTCACGGCCGCGTACGAGCGCTGCGCCGAGGCGTTCTCGTCGCTGCCCGCGTGGGCGCGGTCCCCGAAGCCGCCGATGAGGAAGTACATCGGGATGAGCATGGCTTCGAAGAAGATGTAGAAGAGGAAGACGTCGGTGGCCTCGAAGGAGATGATCACCATCGCCTCGACGGCCAGGATCAGGGCGAAGAAGCCCTGGGTGGGGCGCCACCGCGACGACCGGGTCTCCAGGGGATCGGCGTCGTGCCAGCCCGCCAGGATGATGAAGGGCATCAGCAGGGCGGTGAGCGCGATGAGCGCCACACCGATGCCGTCGACCCCCAGTTCGTACCGCACCCCGAACTCCGCGATCCAGGAGCGCGATTCGGTCAGTTGATAGCGGGCGCCGTCCGGGTCGAACCGGACGAGCACGGTCACGGCGAGCGCGAGCGTCGCGAGCGAGACGAGCAGCGCGAGCCACTTGGCGGCGGTCCGCCGGGCGGCCGGAACGGCTGCCGTGGCGATCGCGCCGACCGCGGGCAGGGCCGCCGTCGCTGTCAGCAGAGGAAAGGACATCGGTATCAGACCGCCCTCATCAGCAGGGTCGCGGCGATGAGCACCGCAGCGCCGCCGAACATCGAGACCGCGTAGGAGCGGGCGTAGCCGTTCTGCAGTTTGCGCAGCCGCCCGGAGAGGCCGCCGACCGAGGCCGCCGTGCCGTTGACGACTCCGTCGACCAGGGAGTGGTCCACGTAGACCAGGGACCGCGTGAGGTGCTCGCCGCCGCGCACCAGGACGACGTGGTTGAAGTCGTCCTGGAGGAGGTCGCGGCGGGCGGCCCTGGTGAGCAGCGAGCCGCGCGGGGCGGTGACCGGGACCGGCCGGCGTCCGTACTGGACGTAGGCCAGGGCGACGCCGATGACGAGGACCACCATGGTGGCGCCCGTGACGGTGGCGGCGCTGAGCGGCGAGTCGCCGTGGCTGTGCTCGGTGACCGGCTCCAGCCAGTGCGTGAAGCGGTCGCCGATGCTGAAGAACCCGCCCGCGAAGACCGATCCGAAGGCGAGGACGATCATCGGGATCGTCATGGACTTCGGGGACTCGTGCGGGTGCGGCTCGTCGTGCACGCCCTCGGTCTGCGCCGCGGGCTCCGCGTCCGGCTGCTCGGGGGAGGGCGTCGACCGGTGGCGCCAGCGCTCCTCGCCGAAGAAGGTCATGATCATCACGCGCGTCATGTAGTACGCGGTGATGGCCGCGCCCAGGAGGGCCACCGAGCCGAGGATCCAGCCCTCGGCGCCGCCCTTGGCGAACGCCGCCTCGATGATCTTGTCCTTGGAGAAGAAGCCGGAGAGGCCGGGGAAGCCGATGATCGCGAGATAGCCGAGACCGAAGGTCACGAAGGTGACCGGCATGTACTTCCGCAGGCCGCCGTACTTGCGCATGTCGACCTCGTCGTTCATGCCGTGCATGACCGAACCGGCACCGAGGAAGAGCCCGGCCTTGAAGAAGCCGTGCGTCACCAGGTGCATGATCGCGAAGACGTAGCCGACCGGGCCGAGGCCCGCGGCCAGGATCATGTACCCGATCTGGGACATCGTCGATCCGGCGAGCGCCTTCTTGATGTCGTCCTTGGCGCAACCGACGATCGCACCGAAGAGGAGTGTGACCGCTCCGACGACCGTGACGACGAGCTGGGCGTCCGGCGCGGCGTTGAAGATCTCGCCGGAACGGACGATCAGGTACACCCCCGCGGTGACCATGGTCGCGGCGTGGATCAGGGCCGAGACCGGGGTCGGGCCCTCCATCGCGTCGCCGAGCCAGGACTGGAGCGGCACCTGGGCGGACTTGCCGCACGCGGCGAGCAGCAGCATCAGGCCGATGGCGGTCAGCTTGCCTTCCGACGTCTCACCCGTGGCCTCCAGGACCGGCCCGAAGGCGAACGTCCCGAAGGTGGTGAACATCAGCATGATCGCGATCGAGAGGCCCACGTCGCCGACCCGGTTGACCAGGAAGGCCTTCTTCGCGGCGGTGGCCGCGCTGGGCTTGTGCTGCCAGAAGCCGATCAGGAGGTACGAGGCGAGGCCGACGCCCTCCCAGCCGACGTACAGCAGCAGGTAGTTGTCGGCGAGCACCAGGAGGAGCATCGCCGCGAGGAAGAGGTTCAGGTAGCCGAAGAAGCGGCGGCGCCGCTCGTCGTGCTCCATGTACCCGATCGAATAGACGTGGATCAGGGTGCCGACGCCCGAGATGAGCAGCACGAACGTCATCGAGAGCTGGTCGAGCTGGAAGGCGACGTCCGCCTGGAAGCCCTCGACGGGGATCCAGCTGAACAGGTGCTGCGACAGCGAGCGCTCCTCCGCGCCCTTGCCCAGCATGTCGGTGAACAGCACGGCGGCGATGACGAAGGAGGCGGCGGCGAGCAGCGTGCCGAGCCAGTGGCCCACGCGGTCGAGCGCCCGCCCGCCGCACAGCAGTACGGCCGCTCCGAGCAGGGGCGCCGCGACGAGCAGCGCAATCAGGTTCTCCACTTTGAGCGACCCCTTACAGCTTCATCAGGCTGGCGTCGTCGACCGAGGCCGAGTGGCGGGAACGGAAGAGCGACACGATGATCGCGAGCCCGACGACGACCTCCGCGGCGGCGACGACCATCGTGAAGAAGGCGATGATCTGGCCGTCGAGATTGCCGTGCATCCGGGAGAAGGCCACGAACGCGAGGTTGCAGGCGTTGAGCATCAGCTCGATGCACATGAACACCACGATCGCGTTCCGCCTGATGAGCACGCCGGTCGCGCCGATCGCGAACAACAGGGAGGCGAGGTAGAGGTAGTTGACCGGATTCACTTCGACGCCTCCTCGGCCCGCTCGCCCGCGGCCCGCTCGCTGCCGTTCCGCCCGATGTCGGTCCTGCGTGTGTCGGGCCGCTCCAGGCGGTCGGCGGAGCGCTGTTCGAGCGCCCGCAGGTCGTCCAGGGCCTCGCTCGACACGTCACGGATCTGGCCGCGCTCACGCAGCGTCCTGTTGACCGTGAGCTCCGAGGGGGTGCCGTCGGGGAGCAGGCCCGCGATGTCCACGGCGTTGTGCCGTGCGTACACACCGGGGGCGGGCAGGGGCGGCAGGTGCTTGCCCGCGCGCACCCGCTCCTCGGCCATCTCCCGCTGGGTCTTGGCGCGCTCGGTGCGCTCGCGGTGGGTCAGCACCATCGCACCGACCGTGGCGGTGATGAGCAGCGCGCCGGTGATCTCGAAGGCGAAGACGTACTTCGTGAAGATGAGCCCGGCGAGGCCCTCCACGTTGCCGCCGGAGTTCGCCTTGGCCAGGCCGTTGAACTCCTTCACCGAGGCGTTGCCGATGCCCGCGAAGAGCAGCACCGCGAAGCCGAGACCGCACAGGAGGGCGAGCCAGCGCTGGCCCTTGATGGTCTCCTTCAGGGAGTCCGCCGCGGTGACGCCGACGAGCATGACCACGAAGAGGAAGAGCATCATGATCGCGCCGGTGTAGACGACGATCTGGACGATGCCCAGGAAGTACGCGCCGTTGGCGAGGTAGAAGACCGCCAGGATGATCATGGTTCCGGCGAGGCACAGCGCGCTGTGCACCGCCTTCTTCATGAGGATCGTGCACAGGGCGCCGATGACGGCGACCGTGCCCAGCACCCAGAACTGGACGGCCTCGCCGGTGGAGGTGGAGTAGGCGGCGAGCTGCGTCATCGGCCGATCACCTTCTCCGACGCCGGTTCGCCGTCCCCGAAGTCGGCGGCCGCCTCCTGGGGCGTCTCGCCCTTGGAGTAGGCGACCTGGGGCACCGTCCCGGGAGCGGCCTCGGTGACCAGACCTCGGTAGTAGTCCTGCTCGTCCGTGCCGGGGAAGATCGAGTGCGGGCTGTCGACCATGCCCTCTTCGAGGCCGGCGAGCAGCTGCTCCTTGGTGTAGATGAGGTTCTCGCGGCTGCTGTCGGCCAGCTCGAACTCGTTCGTCATCGTCAGCGCGCGCGTGGGGCACGCCTCGATGCACAGGCCGCAGAGGATGCAGCGGGCGTAGTTGATCTGGTACACCCGGCCGTACCGCTCGCCGGGGGAGTACCGCTCCTCATCGGTGTTGTCCGCGCCCTCCACATAGATGGCGTCCGCGGGACAGGCCCAGGCGCAGAGCTCACAGCCGACGCACTTCTCCAGGCCGTCCGGATGGCGGTTCAGCTGGTGCCTGCCGTGGAAGCGGGGAGCGGTGATCTTCTGCTGCTCCGGATACTGCTCGGTCAGCCGCTTCTTGAACATGGCCTTGAAGGTCACGCCGAAGCCCGCGACGGGGTTCTGGAACCCCTGCTTCGATTGGTTCGACTCGTGCGGTGTCTCCCCGCCCGACCCGTGCGGTGTCACCTCGTTCGACTCAGCCATCGGACGCCTCCTTTCCGTCACTTCGGGTTCCGTCACTTTGAGTATCCGGTCCACCACTGACAATCAGCTCCCGCTCCTGACGGGAGCGGCGGCGCGGGACCGGCGGCAGGCTCTGGCCGGGCAGCGGCGGCACGGGGAATCCGCCCGCCATCGGGTCGAAGGCGGCCGGTTCCTCCTCCGCCGCGGCCTCCTTCTCCCGCTTGTCGCGGAAGATGTCGACGACCACGGAGAGCAACAGCAGGGCGATGACCCCGCCGCCGACATAGAGCGCGATCGAGGTGAAGTCGTAGTTCTCGTTCCGCATGGCCCTGACCGTGGCGACGAGCATCAGCCACAGGACGGAGACCGGGATGAGCACCTTCCAGCCGAGCTTCATGAGCTGGTCGTAGCGCACGCGTGGCAGCGTGCCGCGCAGCCAGATGAAGAAGAACAGCAGGAGCTGCACCTTGATCACGAACCAGAGCATCGGCCACCAGCCGTGGTTCGCGCCCTCCCAGAAGGTGCTGACCGGGTACGGGGCCCGCCAGCCGCCCAGGAAGAGGGTGACCGAGACCGCCGAGACGGTGACCATGTTGACGTACTCGGCGAGCATGAACAGCGCGAACTTGATGGAGGAGTACTCGGTGTTGAAGCCACCGACGAGGTCGCCCTCGGACTCCGGCATGTCGAACGGCGCGCGGTTGGTCTCACCGATCATCGTCACGATGTAGATCAGGAACGAGACGGGAAGCAGCAGCACGTACCAGCGGTCGGCCTGCGCCTCCACGATCGCCGAGGTCGACATCGACCCGGAGTAGAGGAAGACGGAGGCGAACGCGGCGCCCATCGCGATCTCGTAGGAGATCATCTGCGCGCAGGAGCGCAGACCGCCGAGGAGCGGGTACGTCGAGCCGGAGCTCCAGCCCGCGAGCACGATGCCGTAGATGCCGACCGAGGCCACCGCGAGGATGTAGAGCATCGCGATCGGCAGGTCGGTGAGCTGCATCGTGGTGCGGTGGCCGAAGATCGAGATCTCGTTGCCCGCAGGTCCGAAGGGGATCACCGCGATCGCCATGAAGGCCGGGATCGCCGCGACGACCGGGGCAAGGATGTAGACCACCTTGTCGGCCCGCTTGACGATGACGTCTTCCTTGAGCATCAGCTTGATGCCGTCCGCCAGGGACTGAAGCATGCCCCAGGGGCCGTGCCGGTTGGGCCCGATGCGCAACTGCATCCAGGCGACGACCTTGCGCTCCCACACGATGGAGAACAGGACCGTCACCATCAGGAACGCGAAGCAGAAGACCGCCTTGACGGCGATCAGCCACCAGGGGTCGCGGCCGAACATGGACAGGTCCTCCGCCGCAAGCGGCACCACGGTGTGCGTCACGACGTCACCTCCGGGGCCTCAGTGGGCTCCGGCAGGACCGCCGGGCCGATGCGGACGAGGTCGCCGGGGCGCGCGCCGGTGTCCGAAGTGACGCCTCCCCCAGTCGAGTTCAACGGCAGCCAGACCACCCGGTCCGGCATCTCGGTGACCTGGAGCGGCAGCGAGGTGGTGCCCGCGGGGCCCGTCACGGCCAGCAGGTCACCGTCCTTCACACCCGCCTCCACGGCCGTGGCCGCGGACACGCGCGCGTGGGCCGCGTGCCGCGTGCCGGCGAGCGCCTCGTCACCGTCCTGGAGGCGGCCCTGGTCGAGCAGCAGCCGGTGGCCCGCGAGAAGGGCCTCTCCGGAGGCGGGCCTCGGCGGCTGGGCCGCCGTCTCCAGGGACTCGGTCGCGTGCGGACCGTCCCAGGCGCCGAGCCGGTCCAGCTCACGGCGGAGGGTCACCAGGTCCGGCAGGCCGAGGTGCACGTCCCCGGCGTCCGCCAGCATGTGCAGCACACGCGCGTCGGTGGGCGCCAGCCTCCGGGTCATCTGGTCCGGCTTGAGCGCGGCGTCGAACATCCGCGCACGCCCTTCCCAGTTGAGGAAGGTGCCCGGCTTCTCCGCGACGGCCGCCACCGGAAGGACGACGTCGGCCCGCTCCGTCACCTCGCTGGGCCGCAGTTCGAGCGAGACCAGGAACCCGACGGCGTCGAGCGCCTCACGCGCGCGTGCCGGATCGGGCAGGTCGGCCACCTCGACGCCCGCCACGAGCAGCGCGCCGAGCTCACCGGTGGCCGCGGCCTCGATGATCTGCCCGGTGTCACGGCCGTAGCGGTGCGGGAGTTCGGCGACGCCCCAGGCGGCGGCGACCTCGTCCCGCGCACGCGGGTCGGTCGCCGGACGGCCGCAGGGCAGCAGCGAGGGCAGCGCGCCCGCCTCGACGGCGGCCCGCTCCCCCGCCCTGCGCGGGATCCACACCAACCGCGCGCCGGTCGCGGAGGCGGCCCGCACGGCGGCGGTGAGTCCGCCGGGCACGGCCGCGAGCCGCTCGCCGACGACGATGACCGCTCCAGGGGAGCGCAGCGCCTCTGCGSCSCYCGYCYTCTCCAGGCCCTTCGTCACATGGGTGGCGAGCGAGAAGGTGCGCTGGCCGTGCTTGCGCCAGGCCTTGCGCAGCCGCAGGAAGACGCCGGGCGCCTCCTCCTCGGACTCGAAACCGGCGAGCAGGACGGCGGGGGCCTTCTCCAGAGCGGCGTACGTGACGCCGGTCCCGTCGAGGTCCAGGCCCCGCCCGGCCACCCGTGCCGCGAGGAAGTCGGCCTCCTCGCTGCTGTGCACGCGCGCGCGGAAGTCGATGTCGTTCGTGTCGAGCGCCACGCGCGCGTACTTGCTGTACGCGTAGGCGTCCTCCACGGTGAGTCTGCCGCCGGTCAGGACCGCGGCCCGGCCGCGCGCGGCGGCGAGACCCCGGGCAGCGGCGTCCAGGGCCTCGGGCCAGCTCGCGGGCGCCAGTTCACCGGTGGCGGCGTCACGCACCAGAGGTGTGGTCAGCCGGTCGGGGCGCTGCGCGTAACGGAAGCCGAAGCGCCCCTTGTCGCACATCCACTCCTCGTTGACCTCGGGGTCGTCCGCCGCGAGGCGCCGCATGACCTTGCCGCGGCGGTGGTCCGTACGGCTGGCGCAGCCGCCCGAGCAGTGCTCGCACACCGAGGGCGAGGACACCAGGTCGAAGGGGCGCGAGCGGAATCGGTACGCCGCCGAGGTGAGCGCGCCGACCGGGCAGATCTGGATGGTGTTCCCGGAGAAGTACGACTCGAAGGGGTCGCCCTCGCCCGTGCCGACCTGCTGGAGGGCGCCGCGCTCGATCAGCTCGATCATCGGGTCGCCGGCGATCTGGTTGGAGAACCGGGTGCAGCGCGCGCACAGCACGCACCGCTCGCGGTCGAGCAGGACCTGCGTGGAGATCGGCACCGGCTTCTCGTACGTCCGCTTCTTGCCCTCGAAGCGGGAGTCCGGGTCACCGACCTGCATCGCCTGGTTCTGCAGAGGGCACTCGCCGCCCTTGTCGCAGACCGGGCAGTCCAGCGGGTGGTTGATGAGCAGCAGCTCCATCACACCGCGCTGCGACTTCTCCGCGACCGGCGAGGTGAGCTGGGACTTCACGACCATGCCGTCGGTGCACGTGATGGTGCAGGACGCCATCGGCTTGCGCTGGCCCTCCACCTCGACGATGCACTGGCGGCAGGCGCCCGCGGGGTCGAGCAGCGGGTGGTCGCAGAAGCGGGGGATCTCGATGCCGAGCAGTTCGGCGGCCCTGATGACCAGCGTCCCCTTGGGCACGCTGATCTCGATGCCGTCGATGGTCAGCGAGACGAGATCCTCCGGCGGTACCGCCGCCTCCCCGCCCCCGGAGGGAGCGCTGTTGGTGGTCACTGTCATGCGTTCACCTCCGTGTGCTGGTCGGCGCGGTCGCTCCAGAGAGTCGACTTGGCCGGGTCGAAGGGGCAGCCCTTGCCGGTGATGTGCTGCTCGTACTCCTCGCGGAAGTACTTCAGCGAGGAGAAGATCGGCGAGGCGGCGCCGTCGCCAAGAGCGCAGAAGGACTTGCCGTTGATGTTGTCGGCGATGTCGTTCAGCTTGTCGAGGTCGGCCATGACGCCCTTGCCCGCCTCGATGTCGCGGAGCAACTGGACGAGCCAGTAGGTGCCTTCACGGCACGGGGTGCACTTGCCGCAGGACTCGTGGGCGTAGAACTCCGTCCAGCGGGTCACCGCCCGCACGACGCACGTCGTCTCGTCGAAGCACTGGAGCGCCTTGGTGCCGAGCATCGAGCCCGCGGCGCCCACCCCCTCGTAGTCCAGCGGGACGTCGAGGTGCTCGTCGGTGAACATCGGCGTCGACGAGCCGCCGGGCGTCCAGAACTTGAGCCGGTGTCCGGCGCGCATGCCGCCGCTCATGTCGAGGAGCTGGCGCAGCGTGATGCCGAGCGGCGCCTCGTACTGGCCGGGGCTGGTGACGTGGCCGCTCAGGGAGTAGAGCGTGAAGCCCGGGGACTTCTCGCTCCCCATGGACTTGAACCAGTCTTTCCCGCGGTTGAGGATCGCGGGAACCGACGCGATGGACTCGACGTTGTTCACCACAGTGGGGCATGCGTAGAGACCCGCGACGGCAGGGAAAGGGGGACGCAGTCGCGGTTGGCCTCGACGGCCTTCGAGCGAGTCGAGCAGCGCGGTCTCCTCACCGCAGATGTACGCGCCCGCGCCCGCGTGCACGGTGAGTTCCAGATCGAGTCCGCTGCCCAGGACGTCCTTGCCGAGGTAGCCCGCCGCATAGGCCTCGCGGACGGCCTCGTGCAGCCTGCGCAGCACGGGGACGACCTCGCCCCGCAGATAGATGAAGGCATGCGAAGAGCGGATCGCGTAGCACGCGATCACGATCCCCTCGATGAGGGAATGCGGGTTCGCGAAGAGGAGCGGGATGTCCTTGCAGGTCCCGGGCTCCGATTCGTCGGCGTTGACAACTAGATAGTGCGGCTTGCCGTCGCCCTGCGGGATGAACTGCCACTTCATGCCGGTGGGGAAGCCCGCGCCGCCGCGGCCCCGCAGGCCCGCGTCCTTCACGTACGCGATGAGGTCGTCGGGGTCCATGGCGAGCGCCTTGCGCAGGCCTTCGTACCCCTCGTGGCGCCGGTAGGTCTCCAGCGTCCAGGACTTCTCCTCGTCCCAGAAGGCGGAGAGGACCGGTGCGAGCAGCTTCTCGGGGCTCGTCTCGTTGTCGATCTCGGCTGCCAAGGTCATCACTCCCCCTCCTCGGCCGTCGGTCCGGCCGGGTGGGCCGGGTCGGATGCCGAGGTCTGCTGCGGTGCGTCGTGCGAGCTCAGGTGCTCGGCGGGCGCCTCGTCCTGCGGTCCGCCCGTGCGCGGGGCGACGACGCGCGGCTGCGGCTCCTCGCCCTTGGCCAGGCGCAGTCCGATCAGCGAGGCGGGGCCCGCGCCGCCGCTCGCCTCGACGGCTCCGGGGCGCTCGTCGGGGAAGCCCGCCAGGATCCGGGCGGTCTCCTTGTACGTGCAGAGCGGTGCGCCGCGGGTGGGTTCGACCGGCACGCCCGCGCGCAGGTCGTCCACGAGCCGCTTGGCGGACGCCGGCGTCTGGTTGTCGAAGAACTCCCAGTTGACCATCACCACGGGGGCGAAGTCGCAGGCGGCGTTGCACTCGATGTGCTCAAGCGTGATCTTGCCGTCCTCGGTGGTCTCGTCGTTGCCGACGCCGAGGTGCTGCTTGAGCTCGTCGAAGATGGCGTCGCCGCCCATCACCGCGCAGAGCGTGTTGGTGCAGACGCCGACCTGGTAGTCGCCGGAGGGCTTGCGCCGGTACATGGTGTAGAAGGTCGCGACGGCCGTGACCTCGGCCGTGGTCAGACCGAGCACGTCGGCGCAGAACTGCATGCCGGTGCGCGTGACGTGCCCCTCCTCCGACTGCACCAGGTGCAGCAGCGGGAGGAGCGCGGAGCGCGACCCCGGATAGCGGGCGATGATCTCCTTGGCGTCCGCCTCCAGCCTGGCGCGGACGTCGGCCGGGTAGTCGGGGGCGGGGAGTTGGGGCATGCCCAGGCTGACGCCCGTGCCCTGCTCGGAAGAGGGAGTGGTGGTCACCGGTCGACGCCTCCCATCACGGGGTCGATGGACGCGACGGCGACGATGACGTCGGCGACCTGGCCGCCCTCGCACATCGCCGCCATGGCCTGGAGGTTGGTGAAGGACGGGTCGCGGAAGTGGACCCGGTAGGGGCGGGTGCCGCCGTCGGAGACGACATGCACGCCGAGCTCGCCCTTGGGCGACTCGACCGCGGTGTACGCCTGTCCGGCCGGTACCCGGAAGCCCTCGGTCACCAGCTTGAAGTGGTGGATCAGGGACTCCATGGAGGTGCCCATGATCTTCTTGATGTGGTCGAGCGAGTTGCCGAGGCCGTCCGGGCCGAGCGCGAGCTGCGCGGGCCAGGCGATCTTCTTGTCGGCGACCATGACCGGTCCCGGGGCGAGCCGGTCCAGGCACTGCTCGACGATGCGCAGCGACTGGCGCATCTCCTCGAGGCGGATCAGGAAGCGCCCGTAGGAGTCGCAGGTGTCGGCGGTCGGGACGTCGAACTCGTAGTTCTCGTAACCGCAGTAGGGCTGCGACTTGCGCAGGTCGTGCGGCAGGCCCGCCGAGCGCAGGACCGGGCCCGTGGCGCCGAGCGCCATGCAGCCGGTCAGGTCGAGATAGCCGACGTCCTGCATGCGGGCCTTGAAGATGGGGTTCCCGGTGGCGAGCTTGTCGTACTCCGGGAGGTTCTTCTTCATCTTCTTCACGAACTCGCGGAGCTGGTCCACCGCGCCGGGCGGCAGGTCCTGGGCGAGCCCGCCCGGCCGGATGTACGCGTGGTTCATGCGCAGGCCGGTGATGAGTTCGTAGAGATCGAGAATGAGTTCACGATCACGGAAGCCGTAGATCATGATCGTGGTCGCGCCGAGCTCCATGCCGCCGGTGGCGATGCACACCAGGTGCGAGGAGAGGCGGTTGAGCTCCATGAGCAGCACGCGGATGACCGAGGCGCGGTCGGGGATCTGGTCCTCGATGCCGAGGAGCTTCTCGACCCCGAGGCAGTAGGCCGTCTCGTTGAAGAACGGCGTGAGGTAGTCCATGCGCGTGACGAACGTCGTGCCCTGCGTCCACGTGCGGTATTCGAGGTTCTTCTCGATGCCCGTGTGCAGATAGCCGATGCCGCAGCGGGCCTCGGAGACCGTCTCGCCCTCGATCTCCAGGATGAGGCGGAGCACACCGTGCGTGGACGGGTGCTGCGGGCCCATGTTGACAATGATGCGCTCGTCGTCGGCTTTGGCCGCGGACTGGACGACCTCGTCCCAGTCGCCGCCGGTGACCGTGTAGACGGTCCCCTCGGTCGTCTCGCGGGCCCCGGAGGCGTGCGAGGCGGATGGAGAAGTGGACATCAGGTGTACGACCTCCGCTGGTCCGGAGCCGGGATCTGGGCGCCCTTGTACTCGACGGGGATGCCGCCGAGCGGGTAGTCCTTGCGCTGGGGGAAGCCCTGCCAGTCGTCCGGCATCATGATCCGGGTGAGGGCCGGGTGGCCTTCGAAGACGAGGCCGAAGAAGTCGTACGCCTCGCGCTCGTGCCAGTCGTTGGTCGGGTAGACGGCGACCAGCGAGGGCAGCCGCGGGTCCGCGTCGGGGACGCTCACCTCCAGCCGGATCAGCCGGTTGTGGGTGAGCGAGCGCAGGTGGTAGACGGCGTGCAGCTCGCGGCCCTTGTCCTCGAGGAAGTGCACCCCGGAGACGCCGGTGCAGAGCTCGAAGCGCAGGGCCGGGTCGTCCCGCAGGGTGCGCGCCACGCGCGGGAGGTGTTCGCGCGCGATGTGGAAGGTCAGCTCGCCGCGGTCGACGACCGTCTTCTCGATGGCGTTCTCCGGGAGGAGGTCCTGCTCCTCCAGGGCGCCCTCCAGCTCGTCGGCGACCTCGTCGAACCAGCCGCCGTAGGGACGCGACGACGCGCCGGGCAGCGTGATGGTCCTGACGAGCCCGCCGTAGCCGGAGGTGTCGCCGCCGTTCTCGGCGCCGAACATGCCCCGGCGGACGCGGATGACCTCGCCGCCCTCGTCGCGCGGGGCGGGGACGCCGTTCGCGGTTCCGTTCTCGTTCTCCTCGCTCACCGCAGCAGCCCCTTCATCTCGATGGTGGGGAGCGCCTTGAGGGCCGCCTCCTCCGCCTCGCGTGCCGCTTCCTCCGCGTTCACGCCGAGCTTGGAGCCCTGGATCTTCTGGTGGAGCTTGAGGATCGCGTCCATCAGCATCTCCGGCCGCGGCGGACAGCCGGGCAAATAGATGTCAACAGGGACGACATGGTCCACACCCTGCACAATCGCGTAATTGTTGAACATCCCGCCCGATGAAGCGCAAACCCCCATCGAGATGACCCACTTGGGGTTGGGCATCTGGTCATAGACCTGCCGCAGGACGGGCGCCATCTTCTGGCTGACCCGGCCCGCCACGATCATCAGATCGGCCTGGCGCGGTGAACCGCGGAAGACCTCCATGCCGAAGCGCGCCAGGTCGTACCGGCCCGCGCCCGTCGTCATCATCTCGATGGCGCAGCACGCGAGACCGAACGTGGCGGGGAAGACGGATGACTTGCGCACCCAGCCCGCGGCTTGTTCGACGGTGGTCAGCAGAAAACCGCTCGGCAGTTTCTCTTCGAGTCCCATGCTCTTTGGCCCCTCAGACCTTTAGTCCCATTCCAGGCCGCCGCGCCGCCATACGTACGCGTACGCGACGAAGACGGTGAGCACGAAGAGCAGCATCTCCACGAGCCCGAAAATCCCCAGCGCGTCGAAGGTGACGGCCCAGGGGTAGAGGAAGACGATCTCGATGTCGAAGACGATGAAGAGCATCGCCGTCAGGTAGTACTTGATGGGAAATCGCCCACCACCGGCCGGCGTCGGCGTTGGTTCGATACCGCACTCATAGGCCTCTAGCTTTGCGCGGTTGTACCGCTTTGGACCGATAAGCGTGGCCATGACCACGGAGAAGATCGCAAAGCCTGCCCCGAGGGCTCCCAGCACGAGGATGGGCGCATAGGCATTCACGCTCCTCGCTCCTCTCAGTCGGCACTGACTGTTGGCGGTTGCGTCGGCCCTGAGCCCTGCATCCCATCTGAAGATCGCTCACATGTGAAGCAGGTCACAAGCCCAACTGCCCCGCATCTTATGCCCGGCGGTCTGTGATCTGCGACACGGGGTGCGACAACGGCTTTGTGATCTCCACCACCTGACGAAGGATCATGAAGTCGGATGAGCGGTGATCTTCGTACGCGAAGCGCCTGAGTGATCACTAGAGGTGACATCTCAGCGCGTCATCGCTGGTCGAGGGGGTGTTGCCCTATCAAGAGTTGGCAGCTACAGGCAAATTGGCGCTGGACGTGATCGCTTGATAGAGGCACCGCGTTCACACGTTGGCGGCAACGGTGTGGACGAAAGTGGACACGTGCACCGATTCACGAGCGGAAGGGTCCATGCCGCGAGGAGACCCGCGGCCACCCGCCGAACGGTTCGGGAGCCGTCACGCGGGCAGCCGAAAAGTACGGGAGATCTCAGGGAGGTCTCAGCAAGATCTCAGGGAGACCCCTGAGGGGGTTACGGTGTGACCTGCACCACACGGCGCCGAGGGGTGGAAACACGGGGCTTGGCCAACTGGCTCAACCGGTGGTAGACCGCGGGCAATTCGGGCGTATCGCTGAAAACCCTTGATCACAGGCGTGATCACCCGTGTCCGCATTGCCCGTTACGGCGTCAATAAGGAGCGACACGCCCGGGATTCGGGGCCCAGAACGGCAACTGTGGCGCACCACACGTTTCTTGATGGGAACCATGAGTCCCTGATAGCGGTTGTTCTCATGTCCCACACCGCTCACATACCCAGCCACCGGAAGCCCCGTCGCAGCGCCTCCAAGATCGCCCTGCGCGCCGGAGTCGCCGGTGGCGTCCTCAGCACCCTGGCAGTGGCCGCGGCGGCCGGTACGGCGAACGCGGCCGAGCCGGTGACCGAGACCATCGAGATGCCCACGCTCACCACCGATCTGTCCGCGCAGATCGCCCAGTCGGCGGACGCCACCCAGCAGGCCGCCGACACCTACGAGTCCCGCGCCGAGCAGGACGCCGCCGCCACCAAGGCCGCCAAGCAGGCCAAGGAAGACCAGGCGCAGGCCGAGAAGAAGGCCGAGGCCAAGCGCAAGGCCGAGGCCGCCGCGAAGAAGAAGGCGGACGAGGAGCGCGCCTCCCGGTCCACCGAGCGGACGAACCTCTCGACGCAGACCACCTCCGCCGGCTCCTCCGACTCGGCCCCCGCTCCGGCCAGCGGCAGCGTCGGCTCGGTGATCAGCTTCCTCAAGGCGCAGCTCGGCGACGCCTACGTGATGGGCGCCTCCGGCCCCAACGCCTGGGACTGCTCCAGCCTGGTACAGGCCGCGTTCAAGCAGGCGGGCGTGGACCTTCCGCGCGTCTCGCAGGACCAGTCGACGATGGGCACCGAGGTCGGCACCTCGAACCTGCAGGTCGGCGACATCCTGTACTGGGGCGGCAAGGGCTCCGCGTTCCACGTGGGTGTGTACATCGGTAACGGCCAGTACCTCGACGCCGCCAACCCCGGCAAGGGCGTCGTCATCCAGGACCTGTCGGGCTACCCGGCCTCGGGCGCCGTGCGCGTCCTCTGACGGCCTTCTGAGCAACGCGTAAGGGCCGGAGCCACCCTCGGGGTGGCTCCGGCCCTTACGCGCGCCCTGGGGCGCTCTCACGCGATACGAAAGTCAGCTCTTCGGCGCGGCCGAGCTCAGCTCTTCGGCGACAGTTCCGCCATGCGCGACCAACCGGTGCCCGGAATCTCCGTGTTCACGATCTCCGGCACCTCCGCGATCGCCTCGGACATCGTCTCCATGGCGGCCTTGAAGTGGTCCGAGCCGACGTGCGCGGCGCCCGCGTCCCCGTCGGCGAAGGCCTCAAGGAGCACGAACTGGTTCGGGTCCTCGACCGACCTGGACCACTCGAAGAAGACGTTGCCCGGCTCCGCGCGCGTGGCGGCGGTGAATGCGGCGGTCCGCTCGATCCAGCTCTCGCTGTGCTCGGGACGGACGGTGAACTTGACGGCAATAAATATCATGCGTCCATTTTGCACCGTACCGTGCGGACCGCCCACCGGGGTTACGCCTTCGGTGCCACCTTGCTCAGCCCGTTGATGATGCGGTCCATGGCGTCGCCGCCCGTCGGGTCCGTGAGGTTCGCCAGCATCTTCAGCGTGAACCTCATGAGGACGGGGTGGGTCAGACCGCGCTGCGTCGCGATCTTCATGACCTTCGGGTTGCCGATGAGCTTCACGAAGGCACGGCCCAGCGAGTAGTACCCCCCGTAGGTCTCCTTGAGCGTCTTCGGGTAGTTCTGGAGTGCCAGTTCGCGCTGGGCCGGGGTGGCACGCGCGTGTGCCTGCACGATGACGTCCGCCGCGATCTGGCCGGACTCCATTGCGTACGCGATGCCCTCGCCGTTGAACGGGTTCACCAGGCCGCCCGCGTCGCCCACCAGGAGCAGGCCTCTGGTGTAGTGCGGCTGGCGGTTGAAGGCCATCGGCAGGGCGGCGCCGCGGATCGGCATCGTCATGTTGTCCGGGGTGTAGCCCCAGTCCTCCGGCATCGAGGCGCACCAGGCCTTCAGGACCTCGCGCCAGTCGAGCTCCTTGAAGGCGGCGGAGGTGTTCAGGACACCGAGGCCGACGTTGGACGTGCCGTCGCCCATGCCGAAGATCCAGCCGTAGCCCGGGAGCAGCCGGTCCTCGCCGGGACCGCGGCGGTCCCACAGTTCGAGCCAGGACTCCAGGTAGTCGTCGTCGTGGCGCGGCGAGGTGAAGTACGTCCGCACGGCCACGCCCATCGGTCGGTCCTCGCGGCGGTGCAGCCCCATGGCGAGGGAGATGCGCGAGGAGTTGCCGTCGGCCGCGACGACCAGCGGGGCGTGGAAGGTGACCGGGGTCTTCTCCTCGCCGAGCTTGGCGTGCACGCCGGTGATGCGGCCGGTGCGGTCGTCGATGACCGGCTCACCGACGTTGCACCGCTCGTGCAGCCTGGCGCCCGCCTTCTGCGCCTGCCGGGCGAGCTGCTCGTCGAAGTCGTCGCGCTTGCGCACGAGGCCGTAGTCGGGATAGGAGGCGAGATCCGGCCAGTCGAGCTGGAGGCGCGAGCCGCCGCCGATGATGCGGAGGCCCTTGTTCCGCAGCCATCCGGCCTCTTCGGAGATGTCGATGCCCATGGAGACGAGCTGCTTGGTGGCGCGGGGCGTGAGCCCGTCACCGCAGACCTTCTCGCGCGGAAACGCGGTCTTCTCAAGGAGGAGGACGTCGAGCCCGGCCTTCGCCAAGTAGTAGGCCGTCGTCGAACCGGCGGGCCCGGCTCCGACGACGATGACGTCCGCGGTGTGTTCGGAGAGGGGCTCGGTCACGGCGGGTTCTCCCCAAGGATCGAAAACTGTGTGCCGACCGGCACGGGATATGGGCAGTCTATGAGGCGGTACCGATCTACCAGCCGAAGGGCCACACGTGACCGAGCAGACCCAGACCCTGCCCGCCGCAACGCTCCCCGTCGTACGGCTGCGTGTCCCCACGCACGAGGACGCCTTCACCTGGCACCGGCTCTTCGACGACTCCGAGGTCATGGAGTTCCTCGGCGGCGGGTCCGCGGAGCTCTCCTTCTACGAGGAGCTGACGGCGAGACAGCGCAGACACGACGCCGAACGCGGCTACTGCCTCTGGACCTTGCTGGACGCCGCGGGCTTCCCCATCGGCTTCGCGGGCGCGCAGCCCTGGACGCGCCCGTGGGGCCCGACCGGCGAGATCGAGATCGGCTGGCGGCTCGGCCGCGCCGCCTGGGGCAAGGGGTACGCGACGGCCGCCGCGCGCGCCACCCTCGACCGGCTGCGGGCGGCGGGCGTGCCCGGCGTGGTCGCGCTGGTCGACCCCGGCAACGAACGCTCCGCCGCCGTGGCCCGGCGGCTCGGCATGGTGCTCGGCGAGACGTTCACCAGGCCGGAGCCGTCGGGTGCGGACGGTGCGCCGCGCGCGGCGCACTGCTTCAGGCTGGCTCTGTAGCGCTCAGAGCCTGCGTCATATCCCCTGCCGGGCGTGCGACGCACGCTGGTCCGACCGGGGATATGACACAGGCTCTCAGGCCGTGAGCCGCCAGGTGTCCAGCGCCGTCGCGTGTGTCTTCGCGCCCTTCGCCGTCGACCAGGCACTCTCGCGCCAGGAGAGCTGGATCGCGTACTCCGTGCCGTTCTCCGCGATGTAGCTCTGGTTCAGGGCGTGGATCGCGCGGCCCGACTTGTCCGTGTAGGAGTACTCCCAGAGCGCGCCGTCCTGCCCCTCGAAGGTGTTCACCTCCATGCGGATACGCCGGTAGTCGGACTTGTCCGGCGCCTTCTCGGTGTGCTCCTCGATGTTGATGAAGTTCTCGTACGAGGTGTAGGGCGCGGACGTGACCACGCCGACCAGGAACTCCTCGCGGCCCGACCCCGCGTAGGTGATCTGGCCCGGCCGCTCCGGGTCCACGGCCTGCCGGGTCCAGCCCTTGGGGACGGCGAAGGAGAACCCCTCGTCGTCCGTCACCCGCACGGTGCCCGCGGGAGCCTGCTTCTCGTCGGCGGCTCCCGGCTCGTCGCTGCTCCCCGGCTCCGGCGTGTCGGTCCCCGGTCGCTCGGAGATCAGCGGGCTCGGCTGCTCGCTCGGCTGCTCGGAGGGCTCGGCCGAGGGCTTGCCGTCCTCGGCCGCTGCGGCGGGCTTGCCGTCCTTGCCGTCCTGCCAGATCAGGATTCCGGCGGTCACGCCGCCGCCGATGAGGAACGCCCCGGCGAGGGTCGCCACCCAGATCCGGGCCCGGCCACGCGGCTTGGCGGCGGCCGGGGCGGCCGGGGCGGCCTGCCGTCCGATGTGCACGGCGTGCGGGTCGTGGGCGGAGACGGTCTGCTCCTACGGGGAC
>NZ_JASKYR010000389.1:0-6938 GCF_041028215.1 Streptomyces flavofungini | reverse complement strand
ATGCTGGGGGCCGCCGCCTGGAAGGACTGGGCGACCCGAAGGCACTCATCCCGCATCGCCTCGGCGGTCGGAAAACGCTCGTTCGGGTTCTTCTTCAGCGCGCGGGCGACGACCGCGTCCACGGCGGGCGGCAGCGCACGGTTGATCGAGGAGGGGGCGACCGGCTCCTCCTGTACGTGCGCGTACGCGATGGCCAGCGGCGAGTCCGCCTCGAACGGCAGCCGCCCGGTGACCAGTTGGAAGAGCATGATGCCGACCGAGTACAGGTCGGAGCGCGCGTCGACGCCGCGGCCGAGCGCCTGCTCGGGCGAGAGGTACTGCGGGGTGCCGACGACCATGCCGGTCTGCGTCATCGACGTGACGCCGGACTGCATGGCGCGGGCGATGCCGAAGTCCATGACCTTGACGACGTTGCGCTTGGTCATCATGACGTTGCCCGGCTTGATGTCGCGGTGGACCAGGCCCATCTCGTGGCTGATCTCCAGCGCCGCGAGCACATCGGCGGTGATCTTCAGCGCCTGGTCGGTCGGCATCGCGCCCTGCTGGCGCACCGCCGCGTCGAGCACGGAGCCGAGCGGCTGGCCCTCGACGTACTCCATGACGATGTACGGCATCGTCGCGCCGTCGAGATCGTCTTCGCCGGTGTCGAAGACCGACACGATGTTCGTGTGAGTGAGCTTCGCCACCGACTGGGCCTCGCGGCGGAAGCGCTCACGGAAGGACTGTTCGCGTCCGAGTTCGGTGTGAAGTGTCTTGATCGCGACTTGGCGATCGAGAACGGCGTCGTACGCCAGGTGCACCGAGGCCATGCCGCCCTCGCCGAGCAGATCGCGCAGTTGGTAGCGGCCACCGGCCAGCGAACGCCCCGCGTACCGCCCCTGTGCGCCGTCCTGGCTGCTCATCTCGTGCGTCCCCCATCGGCGCGGGCGCCGGACGGCTCCGCGGCTGCTGATCGATTACCGCTATTCCAGGCCAAGTCTGCCCCAGGACGATGACGCGTCAAGCTCGGTGCCCGTTCCGTGACCGTACGCGCAAGAAGCGTCTCGGAAGCGTTACAAGTTTGCGCATGAGCCCAAGGGAAGGCTTTGATGTCCGGTCCACCTCGAACCAGGGGGTGGTGCGAAGGCTGTAGCGTGGCCGACGGAGTACCCCGTATCGCGATGTACCCGGTACCAAGTACCACGATCAGAAACGACGGCGAGGACTGATGGCACAGACGCAGCGCGCTCAGGGCCCGTCCGACCCCGAGGCGTCTGGCGGCGGTATGTCGGACTCGCCCGAGTTGTGGGGCAACGGCGGACTGGTCGGCGACGGCCGGTACCGGCTGACGCACAGACTCGGCCGGGGCGGCATGGCCGAGGTTTTCGCGGCCGAGGACGTCCGTCTGGGGCGCACGGTCGCGGTCAAACTGCTCCGTTCCGACCTCGCGGAGGACCCGGTCTCCAAGGCGCGGTTCACGCGTGAGGCGCAGTCCGTCGCCGGTCTCAACCACCACGCTGTGGTGGCGGTGTACGACTCCGGTGAAGACGTCGTCGGGCCGAATGTCGTCCCGTACATCGTCATGGAGATCGTCGAGGGCCGGACGATCCGCGATCTGCTGATCAACGCGGAGGCGCCGGGCCCCGAGCAGGCCCTGATCATCGTGTCGGGCGTGCTCGAAGCACTCGCGTACTCGCACCAGCACGGCATCGTGCACCGCGACATCAAGCCCGCGAACGTGATCATCACCAACACCGGTGCGGTGAAGGTGATGGACTTCGGCATCGCGCGCGCCCTGCACGGCGCGCAGTCGACGATGACGCAGACCGGCATGGTCATGGGCACGCCCCAGTACCTCTCGCCCGAGCAGGCGCTCGGCAAGGCCGTCGACCACCGTTCCGACCTGTACGCGACCGGCTGTCTGCTCTACGAACTGCTCGCCCTGCGCCCGCCCTTCACCGGCGAGACACCGCTCTCGGTGGTCTACCAGCACGTCCAGGACCAGGCCGTGCCGCCCTCCGAGGTCTCGGACGCGGCGCCGCCGGAGCTGGACGGGCTCGTCATGCGCTCCCTGGCCAAGGACCCGGACGACCGGTTCCAGACCGCGGAGGAGATGCGCGGTCTCGTCCAGTACGGGCTCCAGATGCTGCACGAGCAGGGCAGTCACACGGGGACCTGGAACACCGGTCCCGTCGCGATGCACGAGGGCGGCAGCACGCCTGCGATGGGCGTCGCGGGGGCCGGTGCGATGGCGCACCCCGACTCCGGGACCGCGCAGATCCCCGGGCCGATGCTGCGTCCGCCGGGCGGTGACGACGGCGGCTTCGACGGTTCCCACCACGGGGGCAGGGGCGGCGGCGGCCGGGGCAAGGTCTGGATCGTCGTCGTGCTCGCGATCATCGCGATCGCGGTGGGCGTGGCGTTCGCGCTGAACGCGGCGGACAAGAAGGACAAGAAGGGCCCGGCGGACACTCCCACGACCAAGCAGTCGCAGGAGAAGAAGCCCAGCAAGAGCGCGGACGAGGACGCGACGGAGGAGGAGACGGCGCCGGAGGAGGGGACCGGGGAAGAGACGGACTACCCGCCGCAGACGAATCAGCCGACCGGACCTTCGCGGCCGACGAATCAGCCGACGCAGCCCACGGTGGAGCCGACGAAGCCGACGCAGGATCCCACCACGACCGACCCCACGGACGATCCGACGACGGACCCGACGGATGACCCGCCGGACCCGCCGGMSCYGACCGACGGCGGGGACACCGGTGACACCGGGGGCGATCYCGGGTAGTGGGCCCCGGCATCCGTGACGGCCGGGGCGGGCGGCGGCTCAGCGCAAGTGCTGGAGCACCCGGTCGTGCCCGGCGTACAGGGTGTGGACCTTGTTGACCTGAGGCTCTATCCGCAGGTACACCGGGTCGAAGAGCTCGCCGTCCGCGTAGTGGGGCGTGGGGCCGAAGAGGCGGAGTTCGGCGTTGGCCGGCTCGACCTTCGTGCAGAGGCCGATGAGCTGCACCGTCCACTGGCCCTCGCGCGCCGAGGCCTCGTTCAGGTTGTCCGCGCCGTACGCGACGACGCTGCCGACGCATGCCTGGTGGTAGCCGTAGCCGCGGTGCATGCGCAGCAGCAGTCTGCCGTCGACGACGATGTGCCGGGCCGCCGCGAGGAAGGGCAGCGCGCGCATGCTGGTCGCCACCCTGCCGTAGTCGGTGTGGCTGAGCAGTTCGAAGGCGAGCTGTTCGTCGGTGGGCATACCACCCACCTTCACGTACGGACGCGGCGCCGGAAAAGGGGCACCGGGCCCCCCGGGAAAGGGACCAAAGTCCCGGTTGGTCCCCGCGTCAGTGCCGCTCCGCCTGCATGCGGGCCACGTACGCGGCGGCCTGCGAGCGCCGCTCCATGCCCAGCTTGGAGAGCAGGCTGGACACGTAGTTCTTGATGGTCTTCTCGGCGAGGTGCAGCCGCTCGCCGATGACGCGGTTGGTCAGGCCCTCGCCGATCAGGTCGAGGATCTTCCGCTCCTGGTCGGTGAGGCCCGCGAGGCGGTCGTCGCCCTTGGCGTTGTTGCCGTCGCGCAGGCGCTCCAGGACGCGGGCGGTGGCGACGGGGTCCAGGAGGGACCGTCCGGCGGCCACGTCGCGCACGGCCGTCAGGAGTTCGTTGCCGCGGATGGCCTTGAGGACATAGCCCGAGGCACCGGCCATGATCGCGTCGAAGAGCGCCTCGTCGTCGGCGAACGAGGTGAGCATGAGGCACTTGATGTCCTCGTTCTGCGAGCGGATCTCGCGGCACACCTCGACCCCGCTGCCGTCCGGCAGGCGCACATCGAGCACGGCGACGTCCGGACGGGTCGCGGGGATCCTGACCAGGGCGTCCGCCGCGGTGCCCGCCTCGCCGACGACCTCGATGTCGGATTCCACGGAGAGCAGCTCATGGACTCCTCGGCGGACCACCTCGTGGTCGTCGAGGAGAAAAACCGTAATTTTTCCGTCTTCGCGCACGGAGCCAGTCTCACACACCATCTCTTTCGCCGCCCGGGCGGAACCCTGGCCGGTAACCCTTCCCGTTCCCGGGGTGCCCGGGATAACGTGCCGGTGTTCCGGCCCCCTGCCAGGCTGTGATCAGTGCTGTGACCAGGAAGTGTTCCCGATTTCCTCGATTTACTCGGTAATCCAAGCATTCGGCTCCCGGCCGTTTACTTGGAAATCCAAGCAAATACGCAGGTCAGATGGGGTTTCACAGAATTGGTGAGCACTGGGTAACGTGCATTGTGCAGGGCGCTCGCCGGGGCACCTGTCACGCCTGTTCCCGGCCGAGCCGTACCCACCCCGTGCGCGGGCACGGAACAGGCGAGCCCCACTGGCTACCCGGTAACCCCCGGGGGCCGGACCGACGGAGGAGCACACGTGACCGTGGAGAGCACCGCCGCGCGCAAACCGCGCCGCAGCAGTACCGGCGGCGGCAAGCGCGCCAGCGCGAAGAAGGCCGCGCCGCAGGAGAGCACGGAGCCCGAGCTCGTACAGCTCCTGACCCCCGAGGGCAAGCGGGTCAAGAGCGCGAAGACGGCCGAGTACGACGCCTACGTCGCCGGCATCACCGCCGAGGAGCTGCGCGGTCTGTACCGCGACATGGTCCTCACCCGCCGCTTCGACGCCGAGGCCACCGCCTTGCAGCGCCAGGGCGAGCTGGGCCTGTGGGCGTCGCTGCTCGGCCAGGAGGCCGCCCAGATCGGCTCGGGCCGTGCCACCCGCGACGACGACTACGTGTTTCCCACGTACCGTGAGCACGGCGTGGCCTGGTGCCGCGGGGTGGACCCCACGAACCTGCTCGGCATGTTCCGCGGCGTGAACAACGGCGGCTGGGACCCGAACTCCAACAACTTCCACCTGTACACGATCGTCATCGGCTCGCAGACGCTGCACGCCACGGGGTACGCCATGGGCGTCGCCAAGGACGGTGCCGACTCGGCCGTGATCGCGTACTTCGGTGACGGTGCCTCCAGCCAGGGCGACGTGGCCGAGTCCTTCACGTTCTCCGCGGTCTACAACGCGCCGGTCGTGTTCTTCTGCCAGAACAACCAGTGGGCCATCTCCGAGCCGACCGAGAAGCAGACCCGGGTGCCGCTCTACCAGCGCGCGCAGGGCTACGGCTTCCCCGGCGTCCGTGTCGACGGCAATGACGTGCTCGCCGTGCTCGCCGTGACGAAGTGGGCCCTTGAGCGGGCCAGGAACGGTGAGGGCCCGGCGCTCATCGAGGCGTTCACGTACCGCATGGGCGCGCACACCACCTCCGACGACCCGAGCAAGTACCGCAGCGACGACGAGCGGGTGGCCTGGGAGGCCAAGGACCCGATCCTGCGGCTGCGGGCGTACCTGGAGTCCGAGGGGCACGCGGACGAGAAGTTCTTCGCGGAACTCGACGACGAGAGCGAGACGTTGGGCAAGCGGGTGCGAGAGGTGGTGCGGGCGATGCCGGACCCTGACCTGATGGCGATCTTCGAGAACGTGTACGCCGACGGGCACGCCCTCGTCGACGAGGAGCGCGCCCAGTTCGCCGCCTACCAGGCGTCGTTCGCGGACGGGGAGGGCAAGTAACGATGGCTGTCCAGAAGCTTCCCATCGCCAAGGCGATCAACGAATCGCTGCGCACGGCGCTGGAGAACGACCCGAAGGTCCTCATCATGGGCGAGGACGTCGGCAAGCTCGGCGGCGTCTTCCGCGTCACGGACGGGCTCCAGAAGGACTTCGGCGAGGACCGGGTCATCGACACCCCGCTCGCCGAGTCCGGCATCGTCGGCACGGCCATCGGCCTCGCCCTGCGCGGGTACCGCCCGGTGGTGGAGATCCAGTTCGACGGCTTCGTCTTCCCCGCGTACGACCAGATCGTCACGCAGCTCGCGAAGATGCACGCCCGCGCGCTCGGCAAGATCAAGATGCCGGTCGTCATCCGCATTCCGTACGGCGGCGGCATCGGCGCCGTCGAGCACCACAGCGAGTCCCCCGAGACGCTCTTCGCGCACGTCGCGGGCCTGAAGGTGGTCTCTCCCTCGAATGCGGCGGACGCCTACTGGATGATGCAGCAGGCCATCCAGAGCGACGACCCGGTGATCTTCTTCGAGCCCAAGCGCCGGTACTGGGACAAGGGCGAGCTCGACAAGGAGGCGATCCCCGGGCCGCTGCACAAGGCCGTCGTCGCCCGCGAGGGCAGCGACCTCACGCTCGCGGCGTACGGCCCGATGGTGAAGGTGTGCCTGGAGGCGGCAGCTGCGGCCGAGGAGGAGGGCAAGTCCCTGGAGGTCCTCGACCTGCGCTCCATGTCGCCGATCGACTTCGACGCCGTACAGGCCTCGGTGGAGCGGACGCGGCGGCTCGTCGTCGTCCACGAGGCACCGGTCTTCCTCGGTACGGGCGCGGAGATCGCGGCGCGCGTCACCGAGCGGTGCTTCTACCACCTGGAGGCCCCGGTGCTGCGGGTCGGCGGCTATCACGCCCCGTATCCGCCCGCGCGGCTCGAAGAGGAGTATCTGCCGGGTCTCGACCGGGTGCTCGACGCCGTCGACCGCTCGCTGGCGTACTGAGGGAGAGGGTCGTGACGACGATGACAGACACCGCTCTTGCCGAGTTCAAGATGCCGGACGTGGGTGAGGGGCTCACCGAGGCGGAGATCCTCAAGTGGTTCGTGGCGCCGGGTGACACCGTCACCGACGGCCAGGTCGTGTGCGAGGTCGAGACGGCGAAGGCGGCCGTCGAGCTGCCCATCCCGTTCAACGGCGTCGTGCGTGAGCTGCGCTTCCCCGAGGGCACCACGGTCGACGTGGGCCAGGTGATCATCGCGGTCGACGTGTCGGGCGGCGCCGGTCCCGCGTCCGAGCCGGAGACGGCGCCCGTGCAGGAGACCGTGCCCGAGCCCGAGGCCGAGGCCGCCCCCGAGGGCCGCAAGCCGGTGCTCGTGGGCTACGGAGT
>NZ_JASKYR010000388.1:0-7700 GCF_041028215.1 Streptomyces flavofungini | reverse complement strand
TCCCCGGCATGGGCCACGCGCTCCCCCGCCCGGTGCACGCCCCGCTGGCCGCCGCGATCCTGGACCACACATCCGGGCGCTGCCATGCGACGCGTCCGACGACGCGACCCGGAACACCGCTCGCAGCCGGGCCCGAAGCCCGGCACTGACGACGAAAACAGGTGGAGCAGCACGGCCACGACCCTTTACCGTGCTGCCGAACCGAGTCGTCTGGGCAAGGACGTGCCGTTGTACACCGTGTGAGAACCCCCAAGCCCTGAATCGTCGCGCGTCGCGCCTGCGCGCCGCGCTCTTTCTTGCTGCGGTCTTCTCACTGAAACCGGTGTACTTCTGTGCTCACCCATTGGTTCGTCATGCCCACCCGCCTCCCGCTCGTCGTCCGCCGCTGCCACACGTGCGCGGCCGACCGCTTCCGGGCGAACAGCAAATTCCGCGTCAACGCCCACCACAAGCTCATCGACGCCTGGCTCCTGGTGCTCTGCACCGGGTGCGGGGAAACCGCGAAGCTGACGGTCTTCGAGCGGATGAACGTGCGCTCCGTGCGCCCCGCCCTCCTTGACCGGCTGCACGTCAACGACCCCGGTCTGACGGCCGAGTTGCTCCAGGACCCGGTCGTACGGCGCCGCAACCGCATCGCCCTCGACTGGGACGACGCCTGGCGTCTCGACACCGGCGGTCCGGGTCACCTGGACCGCGAGGTGATCGATGTGTCGGTCCGGTTCGCGGCGCGGATTCCCGTCCGGCCGACCCGGCTCGTCGCCGAAGGCTGCGGACCGTCGCGGGCCGAGGTCGAGCGCCTGCGCACGGAAGGAAGACTCGTCTCGGCGGTCCGGCTGAACGCCGGACTCTCCGACGACTTCACCTTCACGCTCAAGCGCTGAGTCCGTACGAGCCGACCGCGACCGGTGCGGCGCCCCCGCCGTGGGACGAAATGAGATGCTGCCCCATGGCGCGGGGGCGACGACCGCGTCCCCGACCACAGTCCCAGAGTCCCACGGCGCCCGCGCCGCCGATGAGTTCGGAGTTCCGGCAGTGCTTTTCGACGTCACCCACGGCAAGCTCGCCGCCATTTTCGGCGAGGACCGGCTCGCGTTCCTGCCCTCCGACGCGTTCGCGCCCGCCGCCGCGGACAGCGCGGGCGCCCGGCTCCTGCGGACCGTCGGTGTCCCCGCCGAGGCGCTCTGGCCGCGCGAGCCCGACGCGGAATCGGGCCGACTGCCCCTCGTCCGGGACGTCGTCGACACCGACGACTTCGAGGACGCTCCCCAGGACTCGGGCGAGTGGCCCGTCATCGGCTGGCTGCTCAACGCCCACCTGGCCCTCGACCCCGTTTCCGGCAAGGTGTACGCCTTCGACCTCGACGAGGATTCCGCGACGGAACTCCACGCGGACGTCTCCTCCCTGATCCACGTCACCGTGCGGTTCCAGCGCCTGCTGGAGGAGTTCACCTTCAGCGACCACGACGATGAGGCCGATGAGGACGACGACGTCGCCCGGGAGGAAGCCGACTTCGAGCGCCTTGAGCACGAGGTCGAACGCATCCGCCAGGAGACGAGCGCCCTCGACCCACTCCCCTTCCAGGACGACGAGACCGCCTGGTCCGTGATCGCCGGAGAGATCGCCGCGGGCCAGCACTTCGCGGGCGACAGCCCGGGGGCGCGCTCGCTGTACGGGTGACGGACCCCGAACGGGACGGACCCCCAGGACGTGACCCCTGGGGACGCCCCGCACCACCCATTCTGAAGTGAACGCTCCACAATGTGCTAGCGTCCGGACTCGTCGATTCTGAAGCGGACGCTACACAATGAGTGCGCGAGCGACCGGACGCGTACAGAGGGGATCACGGCAATGCCATTTGCGGTGTACATGGTCGGGCTCGGCATCTTCACCCAGGGAACATCGGAGTTCATGCTGTCCGGCCTGCTGCCGGGCATGGCCGACGATCTCGGGGTGTCCATCCCCGACGCCGGTCTGCTCATCTCGGCGTTCGCGATCGGCATGGTCGTCGGCGCCCCGCTGCTCGCCGTCGCCACCCTCGGCTGGCCGAGGCGCACCGCGCTCGTGACGCTCCAGGCCGTCTTCGTCGTGGCCCACGCCGTCGGCGCCCTCGCGCCCGGCTACCCCACGCTCTTCGTGACGCGCGTGGTCAGCGCCCTCGCGTACGCCGGTTACTGGGGCGTCGCCGTGGCCACGGTGGTGGCACTCGTGCCTCCGGCCGCCAAGGCGCGGGCGATCGCCGTGGCGGCCGGTGGCCTGACGCTCGCCACCATCGTCGGCGTACCGGCGGGCACACTGCTCAGCCAGTACTCCGGCTGGCGCGCCGCCTTCTGGGCGGTGGCAGCCGCGACCGTGGTGAGCCTCGTCTGCACGCTGCTCGCCGTTCCCGGCGGTCGCGGCGGGGGCGAGCGCCCCTCCGTGCGGGCCGAACTGCGCGGTCTGGCACGGCCCCAGCTGTGGCTCTCGTACGCCATCACCGCGTTCACCTTCGGCGCGGTCATCGTCACCTTCAGCTATCTGGCGGCGCTGCTCACCGAGGTGAGCGGGGTTCCGGAGGGGTGGGTGCCGGCGGTTCTCGCCCTGTTCGGTGTCGGCGGGCTCGCGGGCATCACCCTCGGCGGGCGCACCGGCCAGTCGCGGCCCCTTGGCACACTGGCTCTGGGGCTCGGTGCCCTCGCCCTCTTCTCCGCACTGCTCGCGCTGACGGCGCGGGTGACGGCCGTGGCCGTCGTCTTGGTCTTCCTGCTCGGCTTCGTCGGCTATGTGACCAACCCCGCCCTGCAGTCCCGGGTGTTCGCACTCGCTCCGGGCGCGCCGACGCTGGTCGGCGCGGGCAACACCGCCGCCTTCAACGTCGGCAACACCATCGCCCCGCTCCTCGGCGGTATGGCCATCGACGCCGGGTACGGCTACGCCTCGGTCGCCTGGGTCGGTGCCGCGCTGGCGGCCCTGGGAACGGCGGGCGTCCTGTGGGCGGCACATCTGCGGAAGGAACGACGCCCACAGTCCGGCGCCCTCACCAGCGCCCCCGCACCGCAGCCGAACCCTGCGTGCGAAGTTTTGTAGGGCGCTTCCAAAACCATTACTGTGGGCGCATGGCCAGACCGAGAGAGTTCAGTGAGGACCGCGTCGTCACCGCCGCCATGGAGACCTTCTGGCGCCATGGGTACGAGGGCACTTCGACGCGCACCCTGTGCGACAGCACCGGCCTCGGGCCGTCCAGTCTCTACAACACCTTCGGCGGCAAGCGGCAGCTCTACCTCCGCGCCCTCCGGTGTTACTACGACACGGCCACCGCCGAGCAGGTCGAGCTCCTGCGGGGCGAAGGCACAGCAAAGGAGCGGCTGCGCGCCATGATGGTGCACGCGGTCGACGCCGACCTCGACGCGACGGGCACGCAAGGCTGCTTCGCCATCAACGCGGCCGTCGAGATCGCGGGCTCCGATCCGGAGGTCCGGGCGGCCGTGCGGCGCAGCTTCGACCGGGTCGAGGAGGAGCTGCGCGCGGTCGTGGACCAGGGGCGGCGCGCGGGTGAGATCCGCTCCACGGGGGACGCGCGGACCGTGGCGCGCCGTGTCCAGAGCACGTACTACGGCCTGCGCGTCCTCAGCCGCGTACAGGACGACCGCGAGGTGCTGCTGGCCACGGTGGACGGCATGCTGGCGGATCTCTGACACGCCGGACGGACGGGCGTCAGCTCCGTTCGACGGTTCTTCAAGGACTCAGGACTGTTCCGGGTGCGGCGGGGTGGCCCGTGCCGCGCGGCGGTACTCGTCGTTGATCCGCCGCGCCTCTTCGAGCTGGTCCTCAAGGATGACGATCCGGCACGCGGCCTCGATCGGCGTCCCCTGATCGACGAGTTCACGGGCGCGGGCGGCGATGCGCAGCTGATAGCGCGAATAGCGGCGGTGCCCGCCCTCGGAGCGCAGCGGCGTGATCAGCCGCGCCTCACCGAGCGCGCGCAGGAACCCCGGCGTGGCGCCGATCATCTCGGCGGCACGGCCCATGGTGTAGGCGGGGTAGTCGTCGTCATCGAGGCGGTGGTGCGAGAGGTCTGCGGCCATTTCACCCCTTCATGAGACAGGTGGAGTTCATGCGACACGCTTGACACGTCGTCGTTGGTACGGCGCGAAAAGCTCAGGAGACATGTGGAGGGGCTCTGATGTCGTACGACCCCAGAGCCCCGAAGGATTGCTACACCATCTGCCGACCTGTCACAGCGTCGGCCTTCTTCTTCCGCACAGCTGCCCAGAGCGCTGGCCAGGGTGCGGGGATCGCGATTGCGTGACCGGAGACCACCTGCCTATCGATGTCCTGCGGTACCCGGGTGGGCTTGCGCTACGCCCCGGGCGATCCTGATGGCGTCCGCTTCCTCCGTTCCCTCAGAGCCACTTGGTGACTTCGAGCCACCTGGTGACTTCGTACTCGATCTGACCTTCAAGAAAACCGTACACCCGTGAACACCCAATGTCTATGCCAGCGACGGTAGATTTCTGGATGCGCTTCGATGAGATAACCAGCCCCCATCAGCGTACGGTCGGTCCTGCGGTGCAGTGGACCTCGGGTTCACGGGGGTTCACGCGGGTTCACGAGGTTCCGTCGGCCCCGTGCCCGGCGTAGAACTCCTCGGACGTGAGGCCGAAGATGAGATTGTCGCGGTAGCGCCCGCCGATGAAGTCGTGCCGCCGCAGACGGCCCTCCAGTCTCGCGCCGAAGGCGAGCATCGCCGCCTGCGAGACCTGGTTGAAGTCGTGCACGTAGGCCTGCGCCTTCTGGTAGCGCCGTTCGCCGAACATGTAGTGGAAGAGCAGCAGTCCGGTCTCCCAGGCATAGCGCTTGCGCTGGTGTTCCGGGGCCACCGCCATGCCGAGGTAGAAGCGGCCCGCCACCGGGTCGGCCTGGTTGGTGTTGACGCAGCCCACCATCTCCCCGTGCCGCCGGTCGGTGATCGCCAGGAAGAAGTTGTCGTCCAGCGGGTCCCTCGCCGCCTCCTGCTTCAGCCATTCGCGGCAGTGGTCAGGAGAACGGGGTGCGGTGACCCGCTCCCAGGCACGCTGGTAGGGCGACGAGGACTCCAGTCGGAGAATGACCTCCCAGTCGCCCGGCTCCACGCGGCGCAGCACCGTGTTCTCCGCCGTCCACGCGGGGCGCGACAGCTCCGGGGGCCACGCGCCGTCCCCGGCCTCGACCGCCGTGGGAGCGGGCCGGTCCTGGTCGATCATGCGGTCACCCCCGCCCAGAGATCGTCGATCAGTCGAACTCGCCCGCGCGCACTCCGTCGCGGAAGGCGGCCCACTCCTCCGGGGTGAACCGGAGGTCACCGAGACCGGGGTTCTTCGAGTCCCGCAGCGCCATGGCTCCACCGCCGATCTCAGCGACCTCGACGCAGATCAGCAGCGAGTAACTGCTCTTGCGCCACTGGGCTTCGCCGATGTCCCGCGCGTACAGCTCTTCCTTGCCCATGCCGTGCCCCTTCTCGGTTGTCTCTCCGGCCTCCGGCGTCTCCGGCTGCCGGTGTCCCCGCAGGGACATGCCCAGCCCGCGACCACGGAACCGCCATGTCGCCCATAGGGGGTAAGTGCCGCGAAAGCAGACTCGGTTGAACCGGGAATGTGCAAGTCGGACGGGCTGCACGACGCGTCGTCCCTGCCGGTCAGGCGCCGCGCAGCGCCGCGCGGCCCGCGTAGTGTGCCGAGGCGCCCAGCTCTTCCTCGATGCGGATCAGCTGGTTGTACTTGGCCGTGCGGTCGGAGCGCGAGAGGGAGCCGGTCTTGATCTGGCCGCAGCCCGTTGCCACCGCCAGGTCCGCGATGGTGGTGTCCTCGGTCTCGCCGGAGCGGTGCGACATGACGGCCGTCCACCCCGCCTGATGGGCCGTGTCCACCGCCGTCAGCGCCTCGGTCAGGGTCCCGATCTGGTTGACCTTGATGAGGATCGAGTTGCCGACACCGGTACGGATGCCCTCGCGCAGCAGCGTCTCATTGGTGCAGAACACGTCGTCGCCGGTGAGCTGGCAGCGGTCGCCGACGCGGGCGGTCAGCTCGCGCCAGCCGTCCAGGTCGTCCTCCGCCATCGGGTCCTCGATGGACAGGACGGGGTAGGCGTCGATGAGCTTGGCGAGGTAGTCGGCGTTCTCGGAGGGAGTGCGGCGCACGCCCTCGCCCGCGTAGTCGTAGACGCCGTCGCGGAAGAACTCCGACGACGCCGGGTCCATGATGACGCCGAGATCCTCGCCGGGGCGGTACCCGGTGCGCTCGATGGCGCTCACCACGAAGTCGAGCGCCTCCTCGGCGGTGCGCAGCGCGGGCGCGAAGCCGCCCTCGTCGCCGACGCCCGTGGAGTGCCCGGCGGCCAGCAGGTCGCGGCGCAGGGTGTGGAAGACCTCGCTGCCCATCCGGACGGCTTCGGCGAACGTGTCCGCGCCCACGGGCGCGATCATGAACTCCTGGAAGTCCAGCGGATTGTCGGCGTGGGCGCCGCCGTTGACGATGTTCATCATCGGCAGCGGCAGGAGGCGGGCGTCGGCGCCGCCGAGGTAGCGGTAGAGGGGCTGGCGGTGGGCCGCCGCGGCGGCCCTCGCGGCGGCGAGGGAGACGCCGAGGACGGCGTTGGCCCCGAGCCGGGACTTCGTGGCGGTGCCGTCGAGGGCGATCAGCGCGGCGTCGAGACCCGCCTGATCGGTCGCGTCCCGGCCGCGCACGGCCGCCGCGATCTCTCCGTTGACGTGCGCCACCGCGCGGTCGACGCCCTTGCCGTGCCAGCGGGCGGAGTCCCCGTCACGCAGTTCCACGGCTTCCCGGGCGCCGGTAGAGGCGCCGGAGGGGACGGCGGCGCGCCCCAGGGACTCATCCGCCAGAACGACATCGACCTCGACCGTGGGGTTGCCTCGGCTGTCGATGATCCGGCGGGCGGTGATGGTCTTGATGGCGGTGTCGGTGGTGCCGACTGCCTTTTCGGACATGGGAGTTCCTCCCCGTTGTCGTGTGCCGTGGCCCCGGCTGCGACAGCGCTGGCGCTGAGCCCGACGGAACGGAACCATACAGCAATGCTGCTCAGTTTTGCTGTGCAGTATGGGTGTGCAGCATTGCTGTGCACATGTGCTGTACGATCTGCCGTGCAGGGCCCGTCGCAGGTCGGTCCCACGGCTCGCCTGTCCGCACTCCCGCGCAGGTCAGGTACGCGACGCGCCCGGTCGGCGGGGTAAAGTGCCCTATGCCCACCCCGTCAGCCGCCGCCATCGCCGCCGAACTGCGTACCGCGATGGGCAAGCTCACCCGGCGCGTCAGGCATGAGGACCTCATCCCCCTGGGCCAGGTCGCCGTGCTCGGCGCGCTCGACCGCGAGGGCGCCATGACCACCAGTGACCTCGCCGCCGATCAGCGGGTACGCCCTCAGTCGATGGCCAGGGCGGTGGGGCTGCTCATGGAACAGAATCTGATCACCCGTCGGGCGCACCCCACGGACGGCCGCAAGTCGCTGGTCGAGCTGTCGGACGCGGGCCGGGCGGCGCTCGACGCGGAGCGTGGCCGCAGGGCCGGTTGGCTCGCGCAGGCCATCGAGGCCGAACTCACCGACGAGGAGCGGGCGGTGCTGGCACGGAGCGCCGCCTTGCTGGAGCGGCTCGCCACCCGCTGACGGTCCCCGCCACCCGCTGGCGCGCCGCCCCTCATTGACGGCCCCTGCCACCCGCTGGCGCGCCACCC
>NZ_JASKYR010000387.1:0-8232 GCF_041028215.1 Streptomyces flavofungini | reverse complement strand
CGCCGGGCGCCTCGTAGGTCACTCCGTAGTAGTGCTCCGGGAAGCCCCAGAAGTCGTACACCAGCGGCAGCGTCTCCGTGGCGCCGAGCGCGAGCGGGGCCTCCTCCCAGTGCGCGGAGACCATGAGGATCGCCCGGGGGCGGGGCAGGGCGGCGGACCAGGCGGCCAGTTCGCCGGGCCAGACGGGGTCGTCGGCGAGCGGCGGGGCGCCGTGGCTGAGGTACAGGGCGGGCATGCGGGTCATCGTGCACCTCCGGGGCGGACCGACGTCACGTAGGCGGAATACGCCGTACGAAGCACTAGGTACTTGAACACTCAAGCTCTATGGTGCGACGGTACGCATGGTTTGTTCAAAATTCAAGGAAGGGCCTCGTACGATGGAGTACATGGATATGGCACCCACCCCTTCCCCGGCCGGTGAGCCGCGCTGGCTGGACGGCGACGAGCAGCGCGTTTGGCGGGCCTACCTCCAGGCGACCACCCTCCTGGACGACTATCTCGACCGGCAGCTCCAGCGCGACGCGGGCATGCCGCACATGTACTACGGCCTATTGGTCCAGTTGTCCGACGCCCCCAGGAGGCGGCTGCGGATGACCGAATTGGCCAAGAACATGAAGATCACCCGGTCCCGGCTCTCACACGCCGTCGCCCGTCTGGAGAAGAGCGGCTGGGTGCGCCGCGAGGACTGCCCCTCCGACAAGCGCGGCCAGCTCGCGATCCTCACCGACGAGGGGTACGAGGTGCTGCGCGGCACCGCCCCCGGCCACGTCAGCGCCGTACGCCAGGCGCTCTTCGACCGGCTCACCCCCGAACAGCAGAAGTCCCTCGGCGAGATCATGACGATCGTCGCCGAGGGACTTCAACCCGAGGAGGCCGGTGCGGACCTCCCCTGGCTCCGCTAGGGCCCTACGTGGGCGGGGGTGCCCCCCGCTGGGGGCCGCCCGACCGTCCTGTGCCCGGTCAGTGGGCCATCACCGGCACCTTCACCTCGTCCTCGACGCCGTCCTGCGAGGACGCCGCCGCGGCACCGCCCTGGTGGCCGGTGTTGACGAAGGTCGCCGCGATCAGCGACGCGACGGCCAGGATGCCGACCGCCCACCAGATGGCGCTGGTGTAGCCCTCGACCATGGCCTGCGCCTGGAGCAGCTTCGGGTTGGTCGCACCGGCCGCGTGGTCCGTGAGGTACGCGGTGGTCGCCGAGGCGGCGATGGTGTTCAGCAGGGCCGTGCCGATGGCGCCGCCCACCTGCTGCGAGGTGTTGACCATCGCGGAGGCGACACCGGCGTCACGGGCCTCGACGCCGTGCGTGGCCAGGGACATGGCGGGCATGAACGCCGTACCCATGCCGAGACCCAGCATGAGCTGCGCGGGCAGGATCAGACCCGCGTACGACGTGCCGATCTCCAGCTGCGTCAGGAGCAGCATGCCGACCGCGGCGAGCAGGAAGCCCGGGGCCATCAGCAGCCGCGGCGCGACGCGGGTCATCAGGCGGGCGCCGATCTGCGTGGAGCCCGTGATCATGCCGACGATCATCGGCAGGAACGCGAACCCGGTCTTGACCGGCGAGTAGCCCTTCACGATCTGGAGGTAGTACGTGAGGAACAGGAACAGGCCGAACATCGCGATGATCGCGAGGCCGAGCGAGAGGTAGACGCCACCGCGGTTGCGCTCGGTCAGGACGCGCAGCGGGAGCAGCGGCGACTTGACCTTGGCCTCGGTGAGGGCGAACGCGGCGAGCAGCACGGCCGACGCGACGAACATCGTGACCGTCACGGCGTCCGACCAGCCGTCGGACTCGGCGCGGGTGAAGCCGTAGACGAGCGCGACCAGACCGAGGGTGGACAGGACCACGCCGGGGATGTCGAGCGTCGAGCGGTTGCGGGTACCGGCGGGCTCACGGATGACGAAGTACGCGCCCAGGGCGGCGATCACCGCGAACGGGATGTTCACGAAGAAGGTCCAGCGCCAGTTCAGGTACTCGGTGAGGAAGCCGCCGAGGATCAGGCCCACGGCGCCGCCGCCACCGGCGATCGCACCGTAGATGCCGAAGGCCTTGGCGCGCTCCTTGGCGTCGGTGAACATCACCGCGAGCAGCGAGAGGGCGGCGGGCGCGAGCAGCGCGCCGAACACGCCCTGGAGGGCGCGGGCGCCCAGCATCATGGCCTCGCCGGTCGCGGCACCGCCGAGCGCGGAGGCCGCGGCGAAGCCGATCAGGCCGGTCACGAAGGTGCGCTTGCGGCCCCACAGGTCGGCGATGCGGCCGCCGAAGAGCAGCAGACCGCCGAAGGCGAGCGCGTAGGCCGTGATGACCCACTGGCGGTTGCCGTCGGATATGCCGAGGTCCTGCTGGGCGGAGGGCAGCGCGATGTTCACGATGGTGGCGTCGAGGACGACCATCAGCTGCGCGAGGGCGATGAAGACGAGCGCCTTCCAGCGTCTCGGATCTGTTTCAGACATGGGTGTGGCCACCTAGCGGTACGTAAGGGCGGAAACTGGTGTAAACGGCGTAAGCGATGTACGCGGTGTAAGCGACGTGAGTAAAGACGTGAGTAAGACGGCGTAGCCCGTGCGGGCGACGGCGTAAGTCGTGAGTCGTGAGTAAGGGGCGGGCGCGCCCGAGGTGTGCGCGGCGCCGGTCAGTTCTCCCTGAGGTCCTGGAGGGTCGCCGCCGCTCCCGGCAGCTCCGAGCGGGCGGGCGCCATCAGTCCGTCGAGGAAGAGCTGGAGATGGCGGTGGACGAAGCGGTCCATGTTGAGGCAGGCCGTGCCCGGCAGCGGCCGGGTGAGCTGGGAGAGGGCGACCATCAGGTCGCCGACGGCGATGTCGGCGCGCAGCTGCCCTGCCGCGCGTGCCCTTCCCATCAGGCCTTCGATGGACCGGTCGAGGCGCTCGCGGGCGTCGAGCAGGTCGGGGTGGTTGGGGTCGAATCCGGCCTGGAGCATCGGGCACAGGGCGCCGATCCGCTCGTCGGCCGCGGCGTGCACGAAGGTGCGCAGCGCCGTGAAGGCGGCGTCCGCGTCGGCGTCCGCCGCGGCGATGCCCTGCTCGGCGTGGGCGGCAACGCGGTCCGTGACCGAGAGGACGACCTGCCGCACCAGTTCGGTGCGGTCGGCGAAGTGGCGGTAGACCGTGGCGTTGCCGACGCCCGCACGGCGCGCGATCTCGTCGAGGGGTACGTCGGGTCCGTACTCCACGAACATCTCGCGTGCGGCGGCGACGATCCGCTCCCGGTTGCGCAGGGCGTCGGCCCGCGGGCGTGCGGGGCGACGCCGGGGGGCGGTCTCGGTGGCGGCGTCCACGGTTCCTCCTCCTGGTCGTCTCTGGTCGTCCCTGTCCGGCGGTGGCCGGTTCCTGCGGTCGTTTGTGCGCCGATGCGGGGACTGGTTCCCCGTTTCGCGCGGACACAGGTTCAAACGGGGAAGTGCTCCCCGGTTATTTCCGCCTCTTCCAAGCAATATCGGTGACCTGGGTCACACACACGGAGGACCTCACACCTGCCGGCAGGGAAAACCCCCCGGTCGGTCGCACCCAACGCGCGCCCGCGCACCCCTCGGCACAGGGTGAACGGACAGGGTGCAGTCCGGACGGCGGCTGCCGCGGAGTGGAGGCTCACGTATGCAGCAGCCGGCCTGGCGACGGATATGCACCGCCCGTCGCGGAGTCGCCCTCGCCTCGGTCACGGCGCTCACCCTCGCGCTCACCACGTCGGCGAGCACCGGCCGCCTGATGGCGGACGCGCCCAGCTCGGCGGGCCCGGTCTCGATGGCCCGCGGCAACGCGCTGGGCCCCTGCATGATCAGCGGCACGATGGGCGTACAGATGTCGGAGGGCGTGCCCACCCAGCCCGGCTACGCGCGCTCCACGGGCACCGTCCGCGCCCTGAACCTCATGGTCGACTTCGCCGACGCCCCCGGCCACGGCAAGGCCATGGACCGCCTCGCGGAATTCTTCCCGCAGACCGAGGAGTGGTTCAGCACCAGCTCGTACGGGCGTCTTGAGTACCGCCCCGAATCCCCCGTCCCGCACTGGCTGCGCATGCCCAAGTCGTTCGCCGACTACGGGATAGAGCGCGGCGCCCCGTTCGACCCCGGCTACCGCAAGCTCGTCGAGGACATCGTGGCGGCCGCCGACCCCGAGGTGGACTTCCGCGCGTACGACCTCATCAACGTCCTGGTCACCCCGAACGCCGGTCCCTCCGCGCTCGACACGGTCCTGTCGGTGACGTTCGCGGGCAACCACGAGGCGCCGGTCGCGGACGGCGTCCCGGTCTCCAACACGTCCTTCGTCTACAGCCGCCAGGACGACGGCTCGGGCACCTACCACGAGACCGGCTACCGCGTACTGCCGCACGAGAACGGCCACGTCTTCGGCCTGCCCGACCTCTACACGCAGGACGGCGGCGGCGCGGCGGGACACTGGGACATCATGAGCGAGGACTGGGGCGCCAACAACGACCTGCTCGCCTGGCACAAGTGGAAGCTGGGCTGGCTCGACGACGACCAGGTGGGCTGCGCAGCGCGGCCCGGCACCACCGAGCACACCCTGACCCCGCTGCACCGCGAGGGCGGCATGAAGCTCGCGTTCGTCCCGCTCAGCGAGCGGACGGGGTACGCGGTGGAGGTGCGCACGCCCGGCGGCAACGACGAGGAGGTCTGCAAGCCCGGCGTCCTCATCTACCGCGTGGACGCGGACGTCGACACGGGCCACGGCCCGGTCACGGTCGCCGACTCCCAGGCCGAGAGCGACGGCTGCACCCGCCGCCCCAACGTGCACGCCGAACTCTCCGACGCCCCCTACGGCCCCGGCGAGACCTTCTCGGACGGCAAGACGGGACTGCGGGTCACGGTGGCGGACGTGACGGACGAGGGCGACTACCGGGTGAGCGTCACGCGGCAGTGACATCGCCCGGGCGGGCGACGGGGTCACGCTGGCGGGCGACGGGGTCACGCGTCGCCGTCCGTGGCGGCTCCCGGCACGGTCTGCCGCACCTGCCTGAGGAAGGCCGCGTTGCCCGGCGTCTTCTTGACGCGGTCGAGCAGCGCTTCGAGCGCGCTCTGGCTGTCGCGTCCGCCCAGGGCCCGCCGCAGCCCCCGCACAGCGGTCAACTCGGTACCGGGCAGCAGCAGTTCCTCGCGACGGGTGCCGGACGGCGTGACGTCGACGGCGGGGTAGAGCCGCCGGGCCGCCAGGGAGCTGTCGAGCCGCAGCTCCATGTTCCCGGTGCTCTTCAGCTCCTCGAAGTAGTAGTCGTCGGCGCGCGATCCGGTCTCCACCAGCGCGGTCGCCAGCATCGTCAGGGAGCCGCCCTCCTCGATGAGGCGCGCGGCGCCGAAGAGCCGCTTCGGCCCCTGCACGGCGGACGCGTCGACGCCGCCGCTGAGCGTGCGTCCGCTGCCGGTCGCCGCGTTGTTGTACGCGCGGCAGAGCCTGGTCAGCGAGTCGAAGAGCATGACCACGTCCTTGCCGTCCTCGACCAGGCGCTTGGCGCGCTCCACGGCCAGTTCGGCGAGGGCGATGTGCTGCTTGGCGGGCCGGTCGAAGGTCGAGGCGAGCACTTCGCCCCGGACCGAGCGCATCATGTCGGTGACCTCCTCGGGCCGCTCGTCGAGCAGGACGACCATGAGGTGGCACTCGGGGTGGTTCGCCGCGACGGCCGCGGCGATCTGCTGGAGCAGTACGGTCTTGCCGGTCTTGGGCGGCGCGACGAGCAGGCCGCGCTGCCCCTTGCCGACGGGTGCGACGAGATCGACGACGCGCATCGCGGCGGGCCCGTCCGCCGTCTCCAGGCGGAGCCGCTCGCGGGGGTGCAGCGGCGTGAGGTCCCCGAAGCGGGGGCGTCGGAGCAGGTCCTTGGGTGCGCGCCCGTTGACGCGCTCGACCCCGGCGAGCACCCCGGGGCGCCCGCAGACGCCCTCGACGAAGTCGCCGGTGCGCAGGTGCATCTGCCGTACGAGGGGCGCGGGGACCTGGACGTCGCCGGGACCCGGCAGGAGTCCGGGACCACGGACGTGGCCGCGGCCGTCTCGGGCGATGTCCAGAACACCCGTTGTCTGGTGGGCGGTTGAGGACGTTTCGGAGACGGCGGGGGCGGCCGTAGGTGTGGCGGTGGCGGTGGCTGTGGCTGTCATGAGAGGGGTCCTTTCGCGGACATGCGAACGAGAGGCCCGGCCGGAGGCGGCGTTGGTCACGCCTCGTGCGACGGGCGGTGGGAAAGCACTGCTGGAGCGGATCGCCGCGGGAGCGGATCGCTCTGGAGGCGGATATCCCCGCAAGCGGATGACCCTGGCATCGGATGACCCGGACAGCGGATGACCCTGGCAGCGCGGAAGAGAAGGCCGGAACGGCCCGGCAGAGAAACATTCAGCACCGGCACCCCGGACGGGGCGGCACACGTGCCATTCGGAAGGTAACACACCCTCGCGGCCGCGGGCCATGGCAGCGATTGCCCGGGCCCATTCCCGAGCGGGCGTCCCCCCTGCGGTGATCATACGTTAGGTTAGGCTTACCTAAACCGTCTGGGGAGGTCGCTCACTTATGCCTGAGCACATACCGAAGGAGCCGTACGCCGAGGGCGAGTTCGCCGGGCGTACGGCTCTGGTGACCGGCGCGGGCCAGGGCATCGGCGCCGCGGTGGCCGCCGCGCTCGCGGCCCGGGGCGCGCACGTCATCGCCACCGACCGCGACATGCGCGGAGCGCAAACGCCGGGCACGAACGCAGCTCCCGAGGACGTGAACGCACCCCCGCACGGCGGGATCACCCCCCGCGTCATGGACGTCACCGACTCCGCCGCCGTGACCCGAGTGATCGACGAGACGGTCCGCGAGCACGGCGCCCTCGACATCCTGGTGAACGTCGCGGGCATCCTGCGTACCGCCCCCGTCGCCGAACTCACCGACGCCGACTGGGCCGACACCTTCGCCGTGAACACCACCGGCGTCTTCCACGCCTCGCGCGCCGCCGCCTCCCACATGACGGCCCGCGGCTCCGGCTGCATCGTCACCGTCGCCTCGAACGCCGCGGGCATCCCCCGTACCGGCATGGCCGCGTACGCCGCGTCGAAGGCGGCGGCCATGATGTTCACCAAGTGCCTCGGCCTGGAGACCGCGCGCAGCGGCGTGCGCTGCAACGTGGTGGCGCCGGGCTCCACCGACACGGCCATGCAGCGGGCCCTGTGGCCCGACGGCCACGCGGAGGTGCCGAGCAGCGTCATCGAGGGCGACCCGGACACCTACCGCACCGGCATCCCCCTCGGCCGCATCGCCGCCCCCGAGGACATCGCCGAAGCGGTCGTATTCCTCGCCTCGGACCGCGCCCGGCACATCACGCTCCAGGCGCTGTACGTGGACGGCGGCGCCACGCTGCGGTGACGCCGCGGCGCGTCCGCGTCCCTGGCCTTCAGGCCTTCCCGCCTTCCGGCCTTCCGGCCGCTCTTTCCCCCTCGCCCCATCGCGCCGCCGCCAACCGGCGCGCCCCCGATCGCCCACGAGAAATGGAGCCCCCGTGTCGACGGCACCCGAGGTCGCCACACACGTCACGACGGCCGAGCAGGCCCACCCCGCCGTGGGAGCGGCCACCGCCCTCCTCGACGCCTACACACCCGGTGAACGCTTCCTCGCGACACCGACCCGCACCCTGCTCTCCGAGGGCGTCCACGCCCACGTACCGCATGACGACAGACCCCTGCCGCGACGTGTCACGGCCGCTCTCGCGGCGGCGCGCGCGTCCGGGAGCGCCAGGCCGCACGTCATCGGCGCCGTACCGTTCGACCAGAGCGCGCCCGCCGCCCTCGCCGTGCCGGAGACCCTGCGCACCGCGCCGCCGCTGACCGCGGACCCCCTGATCGCGCTGCCCGCCGAGACCCCGGACCGCACGGACTGGCGCATCAGGCCCGTTCCGTCGCCCGAGGAGTACGGCGAGGGCGTCGCCGCCGCCGTGGAGCGCATGTGGCGCGGCGACTTCAGCAAGGTCGTCCTCGCCCGCACCCTCGAACTCACCGCGCCCGAGCCGCTCGACCTCCCCGGAATGCTCCAGCGCCTGGCCCGCCGCGACCCCTCCGGCTACACCTTCGCGCTGCCCACCGCGGCGCCAGCCCCGAACTGCTCGTCTCGCGCCGGGGCCAGCAGGTCGTCGCCAACCCCCTCGCGGGCTCGACGCCGCGCAGCGCCGACCTGGCCGAGGACGTACGCCGCGCCGCCGCGCTCCTGGAATCCTCCAAGGACCTGCACGAACAC
>NZ_JASKYR010000386.1:0-6732 GCF_041028215.1 Streptomyces flavofungini | reverse complement strand
TGCGTAAGGAGGGGGCGAGGAAACGCGCCCCGCACGCAAGTGATCATGGCTGGGACGAGGCCCCGCACGAGGGCGGCGCGCGTCCCGGCGGTTCTCCGGACGGCTCATCCACCGCGCGGAGGGACCGGGCCACCGCGCAGAAGTCCGGCGGCGCGCCACCGGCCGGTGACAGCCGCCACCGGCGGCGCCGCGKTGCGGGCGGCGGCGACCGGCCGCCGCGCCGCAAGCGCCGGGTCCTGCGCTGGTCGGCGACGGTCCTCTCGGTCCTGATACTGGGCACGGCCGGCGCCGGTTACCTCTACTACCAGCACCTCAACGGCAACCTGGAGACCGACGACCTGAACCTCGGCGAGCACCGGGCGCCCGCGCCCACGCCCAACGCCGCCGGTCAGACCCCGCTGAACATCCTGCTCATCGGCTCGGACGCACGGGACTCCAAGGCGAACCAGAAGCTCGGCGGTGCCAAGGAGACGTTTGGTTCCCCGCCGCTCGCCGACGTCCAGATGCTGCTGCACCTCTCGGCCGACCGGACCAACATGTCGGTGGTCAGCATGCCGCGCGACACCCTGCTCCAGATCCCCAAGTGCACCGACCCCGACGACGGCAAGGTCTATCCGCAGACCGGTCCGCGCAACATGACGAACGAGTCGCTCGGCCGCGGCGGCCCCGGCTGCACCGTCGCCACCTGGGAGAAGCTCACCAACATCCACATCGACCACTTCATGATGGTCGACTTCGCCGGCGTGGTCTCGATGGCCGACGCCATCGGCGGCGTCCCGGTCTGCGTGGACAAGAACATCCACTCGCGCGACAGCCAGGGCCACGGCTCGGGCCTCAAGCTCAAGAAGGGCACCACGGAGATCCAGGGCGAGCAGGCGCTCCAGTGGCTGCGCACCCGCTACGGCTTCGAGGACGGCAGCGACATCGGCCGCGCCAAGGCGCAGCACATGTACATGAACGCCCTGGTCCGCAAGCTCCGCGAGAACACCGGCCTCACCAGCCCCAACCAGCTCCGCAAGCTCGCCGAGGAGGCCACGAGCGCGCTGAAGGTCGACGACGGGCTCGGCAGCATCAAGAAGCTCTACGACCTCGGCAACGAGCTGAAGAAGGTCTCACCGGAGCGCACGACGATGACGACCATGCCGTACGAGTACGTCGGCGCGCGCGTCATCCCCAAGCCCGGCGACGCCGAGCAGCTCTTCCGCCTCGTCCGCGACGACGTCTCCCTGGACGGCAAGGGCAAGAGGAAGAAGGCCAAGGAGAAGCCGTCGGACGACCCGGCGGCGGCGGACGACCGGATCGCGATCCAGGTCCAGAACGGTACGGGCTCCGCGGCCGAGCCCGCGGTCAGCGGCCGGGCGAACACGGTGGCGCAGGTCCTGGCGGGCAAGGGCTTCACCAAGGCGACGCCGGACACCACATCGGCGCTGACCGAGGCGAAGACCGTCATCCGCTATCCCAGCGTCGACCTGGAGGGCGACGCCCAGCGGGTCGCCAAGGCTCTGGGTCTGCCGCTCGGTTCGGCGAAGAAGTCGACCGACGTCTCCGGGGTCACGCTGGTCGTCGGCGCCGACTGGCGCGAGGGCGACACCCCGCCCAAGTCGAAGAAGAAGGACGACTCCACACCGGAGTCGGCGGACGCGCTCAGCGGCTCCGACAAGAAGGCGTGCATGAAGGTGGACCCGAACTTCACCTGGTGACCTTGCTTCACCTGGTGACCCCTGCTTCACCTGGTCACGCCGAAGGCCGCGGCCCGGCTCCTCCCTCCGGGGAAGAGCCGGGCCGCGGCCTTGTGCGTGGGGGCGCTCAGGCCCCTTGCGCCTGCTCCTCGGTGTCCCGTGTGCCGCCGAGGACGGCGGGGCGGCGGGAGGCGATGACCTTCTTCGCCAGCGAGCGCGGGCTGGTGAGGAAGCCCCAGCCCCACGACATGTGCATCGTCGCGAGCGCCACCGGGATCTGGAGGCGCGCCTTGAACGGCAGCCCCTTGCCCGCGGGGACGGAGCCGGCCGCTATCGCCGCGAGGTAGCCGCCGGGGATCACGAAGCCCCACGGCGTGAGGGCGGCGCCCACGACGACGCCCGCGGCGATGGCGCAGACGGCGGTCGGCGGCGCGAGGTAGCGGAGGTTGATGGAGCCCTCGTGGTAGCGCGCGACGACATGGCGCCAGCGGCCGTAGTCCTTGTACTGCTTGGCGAGGGCCTTGACGCTCGGCCGCGGGCGGTAGGAGACCTTCAGCTCGGGCGAGAACCAGATGAGCCCGCCCGCCTCGCGGATGCGAAAGTTGAGCTCCCAGTCCTGGGCGCGGATGAACTCCTCGTTGTAGCCGCCCTGCTGTTCGAGGGCCTCACGGCGGAAGACGCCGAGGTAGACCGTCTCGGCCTGCTGGGCCTCGCCGCCGGTGTGGAAGGCGGCGTTGCCCACGCCGATCTTCGACGTCATGGCGGCGGCGACCGCGTGCTCCCAGTCGTTCTGGCCCTCGGCGTGCATGATGCCGCCGACGTTCATCGCGCCGGTCTCCTCAAGGAGCCGGACGGCGGTCGTGATGTACCCCGCAGAGAGCGCGGCGTGGCCGTCGACGCGTACCACGATCGGGTGGCGTGAGGCCTTGATCGCGGCGTTCAGCGCCGCGGGCGTGCGCCCCGTCGGGTTGGGGACCGTATGCACCCTGGGGTCTTCGCTGACCAGCTCGGCGGCGATCTCGTCCGTGCGGTCGGTGGAGGGGCCGAGGGCGACGACGACCTCCATCTCGCCCGCGTACTCCTGACGCAGGATCGCCTGGACTGCCTCGCGCAGGTGCCGTTCCTCGTTGAGGACGGGCATGATCACGGATACGGCTGGAGGCTGCGCCTCGGACTTCGCGTTCATCACGCGTCACGTTACCGCGAATGGGGGACACGGGTGCGCGCCGCCGGGGTCGCTACCCCGGGCCGCATTTCGTATGGCATTACGTTTCTCGGGTCCCCCGGCCGTCGACCACCCCCGGCCCAGGTCCGTTATCCGCGGAGGTGTCCCGCACGTGCCCACACCGCCCCGCCGGCCCTTCCCGCCGCGCAGGTCCCAGCCGCAGCCGCCACCGCAGGCGCGCAGGCCCGCGCCCCGGAAGCCGGTGGGCCGGCGGAAGCGGCCGCGGTGGGGCCTGCGGATGGCGGTCACCTCCTCCGTGCTGGTGCTCGCGGCGGCCGGAATCGGGCACTCCGTGGTCACCACGCTGGACACCGGGATCAAGCGGATCGACGCCTTCAAGGACATGAAGAACCGGCCTCCGGCGGGCAACGGGATGAACGTCCTGCTGGTCGGCACCGACGGCCGGGACAAGATCACGCCCGAGGAGAAGGAGAAGTACCGCCTCGGGGGCGCGCCCTGCCACTGCACGGACACGGTCATGATCGTGCACATCTCGGAGAACAGGGACCGGGCGAGCGTCGTCAGCCTGCCCAGGGACTCGTACGCCGATCTGCCCGCGCACACCGACCAGAACACCGGCAGACAGCACAACCCGCACCCCAACAAGCTGAACGCGGCGTTCGCCGAGGGCGGCCCGAACCTGACGGTGCGGACCGTGGAGAACATGACCAAGGTGAAGATCGACCACTATCTGGAGGTCGACTTCCTCAGCTTCATGAAGACCGTGGACGTGCTCGGCGGGGTGGAGATCTGCACGGCCAAGCCGCTGCGGGACTCCCACACCGGCCTGGACCTGCCGGTCGGCACGCACGCGCTGAACGGGGGCCAGTCCCTTCAGTACGTGCGTTCGCGGTATGTCGACGGGGCCTCCGACCTCGGCCGCATGCAGCGCCAGCAGAAGTTCCTCGCGGCGCTCATCGCGAAGGCGACCAGCAGCGGCGTACTGCTGAATCCGGTCAAGTTCCGCGACGTCACGCGGACCCTGCTGGGCTCGGTCCGCGCGGACAAGGGCTTCGGCACGGGCGAGATGCTGGACCTCGGCCGGGCGATGCGGAGCTTCTCCCCCTCCTCGTCGGAGTTCACGACCGTGCCGCTGGCCACCGCGGGCCAGATGATCCCGGGCATCGGTTCGACCCTGAAGTGGGACCCGGCGAAGGCCACGAAGCTGTTCGACACCCTGCGCGGGGACCGGCCGCTCGCCGACCACAGGAACGGGCCCAAGGCGATCCTCGTCGGTGTCTCGCCGCAGCAGATCCGGGTGCAGGTGGAGAACGGCACGGCCACCCCCGGCCTCGGCAAACGCGTCGACACGGCGCTGAAGGCGTCCGGGTTCCTGACGACGGGGGCGCCGGTGGACGTGCCGAACGCGGCGGCGTCCCCGGCCGCGCGGACCGTCATCTCCTTCGACCCCCGCTGGGACCGCTCGGCCAAGAGCCTCGCGACCGCCCTGCCGGGGAGCGAGCTGCGCATGGTGCGCGGCCTCGGCCCGACGCTGAAGGTGACGGCGGGCGCGGACTACCGGGCGGTGCGTCCGGTACGGGCCGAGGACACGCTCCAGGGCGAGTTCGGCGCGGTCACCGGGGACCAGGTCACCTGCCCCTGAGCCACGGCTGTCCCTGCTGTCGGGGCCGTCACGCCCGTCGCGCCGTTCAGTCGTCGAAGCCCTCGGCGGCCCGCGCCTCGCGCAGCTCCTTGATCGCCCGGCGGCGGGCGAGGCGGTGCGTGCGGCGGATCTGGGCCTCCTGGTAGCGGCGGCGGTCGCGGTCGGTCTCCGGGATGACCGGCGGGACCGTACGGGGCTTGCCGTCCGCGTCGACGGCGGCGAAGACCAGATAGGCGGAGCCGACCTGCTGGGCGGGCGTCGACTCGTTCCAGCGCTCGGCGAGGACCCGGACGCCGACCTCCATGGAACTGCGTCCGGTCCAGTTGACCTGCGCTTTCACATGAACGAGATCGCCGACGCGGACCGGTTCGAGGAAGGCCATCTCGTCCATGGACGCGGTGACCGCGGGGCCGCCCGAGTGCCGTCCCGCGACGGCTCCGGCCGCGTCGTCCACCAGTTTCATGATCACACCGCCGTGCACCGTGCCGAGGAGGTTGGTGTCGTTGTGGGTCATGATGTGGCTGAGCGTGGTGCGGGACGCCGAGGTCGGCTTGCCCGGTATCCCCGCTTCCTGGCCGGTGGCCTGATCTGTCATGCCCTCCACCCTATGCCGGGGCCCTCGTGATCCTCTCTCCGGCCGCTTTGCATCAGCTCTGCAACAGCCCTGGCCCGAAATCCCGACCGCCCTGTAAGTGGCGTGGCCCGGCACTGCACACTGGGCCACATGAGCGATTGGCCAGACGATCAGGCGGGCGGCCGGGGATACGGCCGCGGCAGCGGGAACTCCCGGCCCGACGGTGCCCGCGTGATGCGGCACGTCCAGCGCGGGCCCGGCGGCGTACCGCCGCAGCCCGGACACGACGAGCCGCACGGCGACGGCGCCGCGTACGGCGACGCCCGCGACGCCGTCTTCGAGCCGCGCACGCCGAACCAGCGCCAGTACGGCCAGGGCTACGACAGCGGCTACAACACCGGCCAGGTCTACGGCGGCGGCCAGGGCGGCGGGAACGGCGGCGCCACCCGGCCGCAGCGCGCCCCGCGCCCCGCGCCGAACTGGCGCCGCCGCATCAAGATCGGGTCGATCACCCTGGTCTCGGTGCTGGTCGTGACGTCGGTCGCCACGTACTTCTGGGCGGACGGCAAGCTCAAGCGGGAGGTCGACCTCTCCAAGGTCATCGAGCGGCCCGAGGGCGGCGCGGGCACGAACTACCTGATCGTCGGCTCCGACAGCCGCGAGGGCATGTCCGCCGAGGAGAAGAAGAAGCTCCACACGGGCTCCGCCGAGGGCAAGCGCACGGACTCGATGATGATCCTGCACGTCGCGGACGACGGCGGGAACACCATGATCTCGCTCCCCCGCGACTCGAACGTCACGATCCCCTCCTTCAAGGGCGCCGAGTCCGGCAAGCTCTACCCCAACCAGGGCCGCCAGACGAAGCTCAACGCGGCGTACGCGGAGGACGGCCCCGAGCTGCTCGTGCGGACCGTGGAGTACAACACCGGGCTGCGCATCGACCACTACGCGGAGATCGGCTTCGGCGGCTTCGCCAAGATCGTGGACGCGGTCGGCGGCGTCGAGCTGGACATCCCCGAGGGCTTCAAGGACAAGAAGTCCGGCGCCGACTTCGAGGCGGGCAAGCAGACCCTCAACGGCGAGGAGGCCCTCGCCTTCGTCCGCACGCGGTACGCGCTGAAGGGCAGCGACCTGGACCGTACGAAGAACCAGCAGAAGTTCCTCGCGGCGCTCGCCAGCCAGGCGGCGACCCCGAGCACCGTCCTGAACCCGTTCAAGCTCTACCCGACCATGGGCGCGGGCCTGGACACGCTGATCGTCGACAAGGACATGGGCATCACCGACGTGGCCTCCATGTTCTGGGCGATGAAGGGCGTGACCGGCGGTGACGGCAAGTCCATGAACATGCCGCTCGCGGGCTCCACCGGCGGCAATCTCCTCTGGGACAAGGCGAAGGTCAAGCAACTCGTCAAGGAGCTCAACAACGACGAGAAGGTGACTGTCTCGGGCGGTTGACGCCGACCCCGGCCAACTGGGGGGGTTGCGGAGGCCGGGGTACCCCGAACGCCTTGCTCGCGGCGGCCCGTCCCGCTCCGGCGTGCCACAGTGGTGCGAACCTGCCACCGCGATCTCCGGAGCCCCTGTCATGGCGGATCTACAGGATGAAGTCAACAGCACCGCCGAAGCCGGGGAGGGAATCGAGCTCCCCGGC
>NZ_JASKYR010000385.1:0-6389 GCF_041028215.1 Streptomyces flavofungini | reverse complement strand
GAGTCGGGCACCGCCCCGCCGATGCCGGACGCCCACCGCTCCACGGCGAAGGAGTCGTCCACGTCCAGGAGACCGGGCAGGGCCGTCGTCCCGTCGTACGCGAGGAAGAGCGCGCCGAGCCCCATGAAGAACAGGCCCGACAGCAGCGAGGTCGTATGCAGCTCGAACCGCCCGAGCCGGAACGTCCGGCCCCGCAGCCACCCGCGCCGCCCCAGATCGAAACGCTCCCAGAGCAGGGCGAGCAGAAAGAGCGGTACGGCCATGCCGAGGGCGTAGACCGCGAGCAGCAGGCCTCCGTAGACCGGGCTGCCGCTGACCGCGGCCACCGTGAGGACACTGCCGAGGATGGGCCCCGCGCAGAAACCGGCGAGGCCGTAGACCGCGCCCAGGGCGTAGACGGAGAAGGCGGTGGTCGGCCTGATCCGCCCCGAGAGCTCCGCCATCTTCCGCGAGGCGAAGCCCATGCCGAGGATCTGGAGCAGACCGAGCCCGATGATCAGCCATCCGGCGGCGAGCACGAGCTGGTCGCGGTGGCCGAAGAAGAACCGCCCGGCGACGGAACCGGCCGCGCCGAGCGGCACCAGCGTCGTCGCGAGGCCCGCGTAGAAGATGCCGGTCCGCGCGACGAGCCGGGACGTGGAGTCGATCGAGTACGCGAAGAAGGCGGGCAGCAGCAGGGCGCTGCACGGGCTGACGAGGGCGAGCAGCCCGCCGAGGAACGCGGCGAAGTATCCGACGTCGGCGGTCACCGGGACCCGCCCTCGCCCGCGCCGCCACCCTGGGCCGGGTCGTCGGAGTTCTTGTCCGACTTCGCTGACTTCGCTGACTTGGCGGCGGCCTCGATCGCCTGTTCGAAGACCTGGTCCGGCTGGGCGCCCGAGATGGGACGCCCGTTGACGAGGAACGACGGCGTGGAGGTGGCGCCGAGGCCGTACGCCTCCTCGCGGTCCTTGTCCACGGCCGCCTTCGCCGCCGCGCTGTCCGCGTCCTTCACGAACCGGCCGACGTCCTTGACCCCGGCCTCGTCGGCGAGCTCCTTCAGCCGGTCCTCGCCGAAGCCCTTCTCCTTGCTGCCCTCGGCGTACGCGGCCTTGTGGAACTGCTTGAAGCGGCCCTGGCGCCCCGCGGCCCACGCGCCGCGCGCGGCACGCTCGGAGTCCTCGCCGAAGATGGGGAAGTTGCGCCATTCGATGCGCAGGGTGCCCTTCTCGACGTACTTCTCGACCAGGCCGGGTTCGGTGTCGCGGGCGAACTTCCCGCAGAAGCCGCACTTGAAGTCGGCGTACTCGACCATCACCACGGGCGCGTCCGCGTCCCCGAGCGCCAGCGGGTCGTTCGCGTCGCGCCGGGCGAGCTTCTCCAGCTCGGGGTAGACGCCCGCCTGGGCCTCCCGGCCGTCGGACGGCCCGGCACCCTGGGCCTCCTCGGTCACGGCGGTGCCGGAGGAGCCGTCGGGCTTGGTCGCCGTGTACGAGGCGACGCCGAGCAGCAGCGCGGCGACGGCCACGCCCGCACCGATGGCGAGATTGCGGCTCTTCTTGCTGTCGTTCCTGGGCATGGGTGTGCTCTTCCGGTCTCTCGGTGTCATGCGTCGTCATAGGGGGCCCTGGTGCAAGGGGCCTCCTACACGCGCAGGACCGACAGATCGACCGGGGAGAGCGCTACCAGCTCGGGCGGACCCCGTACTGGAGTGAGATCGAGGAACGCCTGGTCACCGCACCAGTGGCCACCGCCGCCGTGTGCCTCGGCCGGCGCGGGCAGCAGTTCGTGCGCGGAGCCCTGGCGCGGCGGCCGCGCGGGCTGCTCCAGACCGTCCTTGCCGCCTCTGCCGCAGCCGGGCCGGTCGTCGCCGGACCCGTCGTGGCCGGGGGCGGCGACGGAGGCGGAGGCGGTGGCCGCGGGGGCCGTCGGCGCGGCCTGGGCCGCCACGGCGGGCGCCCAGCACAGGCCGATCCCGAGCACGGCGAGGAGCAGCGCCACGAGGGTGCTCCGGAGCGTGCGTACAGGGGTCGGCATGCCCGGAATCGTACGCACCTCCGCGCGTCCCACGGGAAATCCCGGACGCGCGGCTCCGCGCCCCACGGGAAATCGGTTCGCCACTGCCGAGCGGCGGGTGAGATCCTGGAACCCGTATGTCTACGCAGCCCGCCCTCACCCTCGACGCCCTCGCCCCCCGTCTGTCCGAGCTCTCGCTGCGCGATGAGCACCGGATCGGCCGGCGGCTGGAGGGTGCGCGCCGGATCCGTAAGCCCGAGGCCCGCGCCGCCGTCCTCGCCGAGATCGCGGCGGACGTGGAGAAGGGCGAGGCCCGGATGGCCGAGCGCCGCTCCCGTGTGCCCTCGGTCAGCTATCCGGAGCAGCTCCCGGTCAGCCAGAAGAAGGACGAGATCGCCGAGGCGATACGCGACCACCAGGTCGTGATCGTCGCGGGCGAGACCGGCTCCGGCAAGACCACGCAGATCCCCAAGATCTGCCTGGAGCTCGGCCGCGGCGTGCGCGGCATGATCGGCCATACGCAGCCGCGCCGCATCGCCGCCCGCACGGTCGCCGAGCGCGTGGCCGAGGAGATGGACACCCCGCTCGGCGAGGCCGTCGGCTGGAAGGTCCGCTTCACCGACCAGGTGAACCCGGACGGCACGTTCATCAAGCTGATGACGGACGGCATCCTGCTCGCCGAGATCCAGACGGACCGCGAGCTGCGCGCCTACGACACGATCATCATCGACGAGGCCCACGAGCGCTCGCTCAACATCGACTTCCTGCTCGGCTACCTCGCCCAGCTGCTCCCGAAGCGCCCGGACCTCAAAGTCGTCATCACCTCGGCGACCATCGACCCCGAGCGCTTCTCGCGGCACTTCGGGGACGCCCCGATCGTCGAGGTCAGCGGCCGTACGTATCCGGTGGAGGTGCGGTACCGCCCGCTCCTCGAGGAGGACTCGGACGACACGGACCGCGACCAGATCACCGCGATCACGGACGCCGTCGAGGAGCTCATGGCCGAGGGCAAGGGCGACATCCTCGTCTTTCTCTCCGGGGAGCGCGAGATCCGTGACACGGCGGACGCGCTGAACAAGAAGAACTACCGGTTCACGGAGGTCCTGCCCCTCTACGCCCGGCTCTCGCACGCCGAGCAGCACCGCGTGTTCCAGCAGCACACCGGGAGACGCATCGTCCTCGCGACCAACGTCGCCGAGACCTCCCTGACCGTCCCTGGCATCAAGTACGTGATCGACCCGGGCACGGCCCGCATCTCGCGCTACAGCCACCGCACCAAGGTCCAGCGGCTGCCCATCGAGGCGATCAGCCAGGCCAGCGCCAACCAGCGCAAGGGCCGCTGCGGCCGTACGTCGGACGGCATCTGCATCCGCCTGTACAGCGAGGACGACTTCCTCTCCCGTCCGGAGTTCACGGACGCGGAGATCCTGCGCACGAACCTCGCCTCCGTCATCCTCCAGATGACCGCGGCGGGACTCGGCGACATCGAGAAGTTCCCCTTCATCGACCCGCCGGACCACCGCAACATCCGCGACGGCGTCCAGCTCCTCCAGGAGCTCGGCGCGCTCGACCCGGCCCAGAAGGACCCGAAGAAGCGGCTCACCCAGCAGGGGCGCAGGCTCAGCCAGCTCCCCGTCGACCCGCGCCTGGCCCGGATGGTCCTGGAGGCCGACAAGAACGGCTGTGTGCGCGAGGTCATGGTGATCGCGGCGGCGCTCTCCATCCAGGACCCGCGCGAGCGCCCCTCGGAGAAACAGGCCCAGGCCGACCAGCAGCACGCCCGCTTCAAGGACGAGACGAGCGACTTCCTCGCCTTCCTCAACCTGTGGCGGTACGTGAGGGAGCAGCAGAAGGAGCGCGGCTCCTCGTCCTTCCGGCGTATGTGCAAGGCGGAGTACCTGAACTTCCTGCGCATCCGCGAATGGCAGGACATCTACTCGCAGCTGCGTACGGTCGCCAAGCAGATGGGCATCCAGCTCAACGAGGACGACGCCCCCGAGCAGCACGTGCACATCTCCCTCCTCGCCGGTCTGCTGTCCCACATCGGGATGAAGGACGTGAAGGAGTCCAAGGAGGGCAGGCCCGCCAAGGACGGCGACCCCAAGCAGCGCGGCGGGCGCAACGAGTACATCGGCGCGCGCAACGCGAAGTTCGCGGTCTTCCCCGGCTCGGCGCTCTTCAAGAAGCCCCCGCGCTTCATCATGTCCGCCGAGCTCGTCGAGACCTCCCGCCTCTGGGCCCGGGTCAACGCGCGCATCGAGCCGGAGTGGGTCGAGCCGCTCGCCCAGCACCTGGTGAAGCGCACCTACAGCGAGCCGCACTGGGAGAAGGACCAGGCGGCGGTCATGGCCGTCGAGAAGGTGACGCTGTACGGCGTCCCGATCGTCACCGACCGCAAGGTGAACTACGGCCGCATCGACCCCGAGGTCTCCCGCGACCTGTTCATCCGCAACGCCCTGGTCGAGGGCGACTGGCGCACGCACCACAAGTTCTTCGCCGCGAACCGCAGGCTGCTCACCGAGGTCGAGGAGCTGGAGCACCGCGCGAGACGCCGCGACATCCTCGTGGACGACGAGACGCTCTTCGACTTCTACGACCAGCGGGTGCCCGCGGATGTCGTGTCGGGGGCGCACTTCGACTCCTGGTGGAAGAAGAAGCAGCGCGAAGAGCCCGAGCTGCTCGACTTCGAGCGGTCCATGCTCATCAACGAGAAGGCGGGGGACGTCTCCAAGGACGACTACCCCGACTCGTGGCGGCAGGGGCAGCTCAAGTTCAAGGTGACGTACCAGTTCGAGCCGGGCGCGGACGCGGACGGCGTGACCATCCACATCCCGCTCCAGGTCCTGAACCAGGTCAAGGACGAGGGCTTCGACTGGCAGATCCCCGGTCTTCGCGAGGACGTGGTCATCGAGCTGATCCGCTCCCTGCCGAAGCCGATCCGCAGGAACTACGTCCCGGCTCCGAACTTCGCGAAGGCGTTCCTGGAGCGCGCCGTGCCCCTCCAGGAGCCGCTGCACGTGACGCTGGCGCGGGAGCTCCAGCGGATGGTCGGCGTGCCGGTCAGGCCCGACGACTTCGATCTCACGCGCGTGCCGGACCACTTGAAGGTGACGTTCCGGATCACCGACGAGCGGCGCAGGAAGCTCGCCGAGGACAAGGACCTGGAGGCGCTCAAGCTCCGCCTGAAGCCGAAGGCCCGCAAGGCGCTCTCGCAGGCCGCCGCCGCGACGGCCGAGCGCTCCGGCGGCTCGGCCGTGGAGCGCACCGGGCTCACGGACTGGAGCATCGGCTCCCTCTCCCGCGTCTTCGAGACCCGGCGCGCGGGCCAGCCCGTCAAGGCCTACCCGGCGCTCGTGGACGACGGCGACACCGTCTCCGTACGCCTCTTCGACACCGAGGCGGAGCAGCAGGAGGCGATGTGGAAGGGCATGCGCCGCCTCGTCCTGCGCAACATCCCGGTCAACCCGGGGAAGTTCGCCTCGGACAAGCTGACCAATCAGCAGAAGCTCGCCCTGTCCGCGAATCCGCACGGTTCCATGCAGGCGCTCTTCGACGACTGCGCGATGGCGGCGGCGGACAAGCTGATCGCGGACTTCGGGGGGCCCGTCTGGGACGAGGAGTCCTACCGCAAGCTCTTCGACAAGGTGCGCGCCGACATCGTCGACACGACGGTACGGGCGGTCGGCCAGGTCCAGCAGGTCCTCGCCGCCTGGCAGGCGTGCGAGCGGCGCCTGAAGTCCACGAAGAGCCCGGCGCTCCTTCCCAATCTCGCGGACGTGCGGGAGCAGCTGAACTCCCTCATCAGGCCGGGGTTCGTCACCGCGACGGGGCTGCGGCGCCTGCCCGACCTGATGCGGTACATGGTCGCCGCGGACCGGCGGCTCCAGCAGATGCCGGCCAACGTCCAGCGGGACACCACCCGGATGGAGAAGGTCCGCGACATGCGGGACGAGTACCTGTGGCTGCTCGAACAGCTTCCGCAGGGCAGGCCGGTGCCGCGCGAGGTCACGGACATCCGCTGGATGATCGAGGAGCTCCGGGTCAGCTATTTCGCGCATGCCCTCGGCACGGCGTACCCCGTCTCGGACAAGCGGATCGTCAAGGCGATCGACGCCGCCGCCCCGTGATCGTCCGGCCACCCAGGGTGAGTTCGACCGCCGGGCCTGCACTGCTGTAGAGTCCTGTCTCGCAGCGCAACGCGAAAGCGGCACTGCGAAGCAAGGTCCTGTGGAGCAGTTTGGAGTGCTCGCCACCCTGTCAAGGTGGAGGCCGCGGGTTCAAATCCCGTCAGGACCGCAGTTAAGAAGGGGCCCGCATCATCATGATGCGGGCCCCTTCGCCGTGCATGCCGCGAGGCGGGAGCCGGGACCGACGCCGGTAGCCCCGTCGCGAAG
>NZ_JASKYR010000384.1:0-7384 GCF_041028215.1 Streptomyces flavofungini | reverse complement strand
GGCCCTCCCTCACCCCAGATGCGTGTCCCCCAGGGACACCAGGAGTCTGCGCAGTACGTCGTCCACGGTCGCGCGGTCCTCCGGGGTCAGGGCCGCCAGCATGCGTTCCTCGTTGGCGATGTGGTCGACGACCGCGCGGTCGACCAGGTCGAGGCCCGTGGCCGTGAGGCGGACGCGGATGGCTCTGCGGTCGGTGGGGTCGGGGCGGCGTTCGATCAGGCCCTTGCGCTCCAGTTTGTCGAGGCGGTTGGTGATGGCGCCGGAGGTGACCATCGCGGACTTCAGGAGGCCGCCCGCGGTCAGTTCGTGGGGGGCGCCGACCCTGCGCAGCGTCGCGAGGACGTCGAACTCGGCGAATTCCAGGCCGTACTCGGCGAAGACCTTCTTCATGCCCTTGCTCAGCAGGTGGTCGGCCCGTTTGATGCGGCCGACCAGGGCCATCGCGTCGAGGCGAGCAAGGTCGAGGTCCGGGCGCTCCCTGCGCCACTGGCCGCGCAGCTCGTCGATGGCGTCCGCCCTCGCCCCGGCCGTCGTCTCTCCGCTGCCGCTCATCCGTGACCCAATCTCTCAACGTTCAGATACTTGACGTTCGCAGACCGACGCCGCATATTTATCTCAACGTTGAGAATAACAGCGTTGAGGGGAACTTCGAGGGGGAAGTCATGTCCATTCGTACGACGAGCAAGGCCCGGCACGACGACGTCACCACCGTCCAGGGAAGCTCCGCCGCCGCACCGGCCCCCGGCACCTCCGCCAAGGCCGCCGCGGGCATGGCCGCGCTCGCCGCGATCGGTCCCGCCACCTGGGGCACCACCTACGTCACGACCACCGAACTGCTGCCCCCGGACCGCCCCTTGCTCGCCGCGGCCCTCCGCGCGCTGCCCGCCGGGCTGATCCTGCTCGCCCTCACCCGGCGGCTCCCGAGCGGCGACTGGTGGTGGAAGGCCGGTGTGCTCGGGCTCCTGAACTTCGGTGCGTTCTTCCCGCTCCTCTTCTTCGGCGCCTACCACCTGCCCGGCGGCGTCGCCTCCACCGTCAGCGCCATCATGCCGCTGCTCGTCGCGGGGTTCGGGATCGGCGTCCTGAAGGTGCGGCCCACCCGCCGCACCCTGCTCGCGGGCCTCGTCGGCGTCGCGGGCGTCGCCCTGCTCGTCCTGCGCGGCAGCGCCACCGTGGACCTCGCGGGCATCGTCGCGATGCTGACGGCCACGACCCTGATGGCCCTCGCCGTGGTCCTCAGCAAGCGCTGGGGGCGCCCCGAAGGCGTGTCCCTGCTCGCGCTCACCGGCTGGCAACTGACCGCGGGCGGCCTCGTCCTCGCCCCCGTCGCCCTCACCGCCGAGGGCCTGCCCGACCACTTCACCGGCGACAACATCGCCGGATACGCCTACCTCGGCATCATCGGCACGGCCCTCGCGTACGCCCTCTGGTTCCGCGGCATCGAACGCCTCCCCGCCTCCTCCGTCGCCTTCCTCGGCCTGACCAACCCGGTCGTCGCCACCCTGGCCGGGCTGCTGCTCCTCGGCCAGACCCTGACCCCCTGGCAGCTCGGCGGCCTGGTCCTGGTGATCGGCAGCGTCGTGCTGGGCCAGAACCGGCGCCGGGCCCGGCGCGCCTGACGAACCGCCCGCGGCCGGGACGCCCCGCTCAGGGGGTCGCGACCAGCGGGTTCTCGAAACTGACCAGGTGGGCCATGCGGCCCAAGATCGCCCGGTACTGCGCGCGCCGGGCGATCGCCGCGGTCGTCAGCGTGAGGACCGCCATCCGCCTGCCGTCGGGGTGCGGAAGATGGGCGTGGACCTGCAACAGCGACATCGACGGCAGCCCGGACCCCTCGGCGGGGGCCCGCAGCACCTCGCTGAACGAGGCCGGGCCGCAGGGCATGTCGCGGTACTCCACGCGCGTGTGCCGCCCGCCGCCGGACACGGCGCGCGCGGCRSMSRCGSSWSGMGGCGAGCGGGCGATGTCCCCCCAGGCCACGGAGAAGAGACAGAGCAGGGGCCGCCCCCGTCCCCCGGAGTCGTCCCCGTGCAGCCCCAGCGAACAGTGCACGGTGCCGGTCCCGCGCAGGGCGAGCAGCAGCTGCTGGGCGGCGGCCAGCTCCCCGAGGAACAGCTCCCGGGGCACCCCCTCCGGCATGGCCCCGGCCATCGGCGCGAGTACGGCGCCGAGGCGCTGGGCGGCGGGCGTACCGGAAGCCGCGGTCAGCACGTCCAGGGGCAGTTCCGTGAAGCCGGAGGGGAGGGCGAACCAGATGTCGGCGCGGGGGTCGCGGGCGGAGTCCTCGACGATATAGCGGGGTGCGGGCATGTCCCGTCTCTCTTTCCGGATCTCTCGACCGACGACCGAGGCCGTCGGTCAGGCGGTCAGGCGTATGGGCGGATCAGCGGGATTCGCGGTTCTCGGAAGTGAAGAGGGAAGTTAGCGGCGCCGACAGGGGCGTGCCAGTGGCATGTTCGCGCGATGGACCGGCATACCGCCCATATCGGCTGCCCCGAAACGGCGGAGCGCCGCGTACGCCGTCCGCCGCGGCCCACCAGCGCCCGTCCGTGCCCGTCCTGGGACCGGTACGGCGACAAGTGGTCGGTCAAACAGTCGCGTTCGCATTCGCGGGGCGTGGGATGCGGCTCACACGCCCGCCCGCACGACGCACGCGCCCCGTCCGGACAGCCACGCGCACTCCGCCCGGACAGCCGCGCCCACACAGCACCGGACAGCACCGGACGGCAAAGGCCGCACATCGTCGTCCACCCGATGTGCGGCCCTGTACGCCGAAGGACCCGCCGCCCCGGCGGCGGGGGTACCGGCTACTTCGCGGCGAACTTCCAGATCACCGGCTCGTCCTCGCTGTCCTCCGGAGTCCAGTGGACCTCAAGCTCCTTGGCGCCCGCGGGGACCAGGTAGGTCTGGCAGAGGACGTGGCTCTGGCCCTTCTTCCAGCCTTCGAGCTCCAGCTCGTCCTCGCAGCCCGGGGCGGACTCGGAGGCGCCGATCAGAAGGCCGCCGCGGGTGCCGTCGGCGTAGATCTCCGCGCCGTCGCCGACGTCCGGGACGTCGGCGAGCGGGGCGCCCGCCTTGTGCGTGTACTTCACGTGGGCGACGGCGGCGACCAGGCCCTTGGCCTTCTTCGGGTCCGAGACCAGCTTCTCGGTCTCGGCCTCGGTGCCGAGGTCGACCTTCTGGGCGGCTATGTCGTACGTGACCATGGCGTCGCCCTCCTTCGACTTGCCCGTGGCGCTCTGGCCGGGCTTGAGCGCGGAGGGCGCCTCGGCCTCGGAGCCCGCGGAGTCCGACGTGGGGGTGCCGGACTTCTTGGTGTCCTCGGACTTCTTGTCGTCGTCACCGCCGCCGCAGGCGGTCAGGGCGAGGGCGAGTACGGCGACGGGCGCGGCGAGACGCAGCGCGGTCTTCTTGCGAAGCAAAACAGACTCCCGGCAGGTGTGGGGCCCCGCCGCCCGCGCGCGATCGGCCGCATACGTGATGCGCGTGATCAGCACGCGCAGTGCGGCCGGTTGATCAGGTCAGGCCACCCTAGGAGGCGGCCACGCACCGCGTCCAAGCGATTGCGCCACGCGAAACACCTACCGTTGGCGTGTGCCAATCCTGCGGCCGATGCCCCTTCCCGCAGAAGGGACGAAGGCGTTCCCCCGTGCGAAGTACCGTCGGTCCGGCAGCGGTTGGGGCACTGCCCGACGCCCCGGCGGGCAGCCGCGCTGGGCGGCCATGAACGGATATGTGCCACTCCGGCCCACGCCCGTCCACGCCCGCAGCGCCGATAACGGTTGCACAACTCGTCCGCCGCGCGGAGCGCTCAGCGCACCGCCCGTCTCCCCCGCGCCGGGCGCTTCGTGCCGTTCGGCCACAGGCGTGGGCGGCGCTTCGCCGCCAGGTCCTCCACCCAGCCGACGGCCACCACCATCAGGCCGATCAGCGGCCAGACCAGCAGCGTCATCCACAGCATGTACGTGGTGTCCAGGGCCGAGCTCCAGCGCTCGTCCTCCATGAACGGCAGGTCGTACGCGAGGTCGATGATCGGGACCGTCGCCATGATCAGGAAGTTGTGCCAGAGGTAGATCGTGACGGCTCTGTTGTTGGAGAGCGTCACCAGCTTGTCCCACCTGGCGAGCCTGCCCGGCAGCTCCTGCCACGACGGCGAGTACTGGAGCAGGATCACGACGAACCCGAAGGACCACGCCGCCTGTGCCAGCGGGATGTCGTTCAGGTCCCAGCCGTCCGGGCCCAGGTGCCCCGAGGCCCACCACAGGCCGAACGCCATGATCAGCGCGGAGGCCGACACCGCGAGGTAGCGCGGGACGCGGGCCAGCATGCCGTCCTGGTGGGCGAAGCCGAGCACCCAGCAGCTGCCGTACTGCGCGAAGTCAGTGACGGCGTTGCCCGTCTCGCCCGGGATCGTGACCAGGCCCGTGCCGACGACCGCGGTGAGGGCGAGCGGGGCGAGCAGCGTCGCCCACGGGGCCCTGCGGAACGCCCAGAACAGGAGCGGAGAGGCGATGACGAACCACAGATAGGCGCGGATGTACCAGAGGGGACCCGCCGCCTGCGCGGGCCAGGTGTCCTCCAGGAGGCCCGCCTTGTCGCCCAGGTTCCACGGGAAGGGCGGGGCGCCCACCGGGAACACGTAGTTGAGCATGCTCACCAGGCCCCAGGTGCCCGGGTGGTCCGGGTCCTCGCTCAGCTTCCAGCCGCCCGCGAAGAGCAGGACGAGGACGGCGGCGCTGAAGATCCACATGGGGGGCAGCAAGCGGCGTACGCGCCCCTTGATCACTCCCCACGCGGGGCGCTTGAGGGAGCGCGCCATCAAGGAGCCCGCCAGCGCGAACATCACGCCCATGGAGGGGAAGACGATCGTCAGCCAGGCCCAGCCGAACAGGTGGTAGACGACGACGCGGACGAGCGCGAGGGAGCGCAGCAGGTCCAGGTAGCGGTCGCGGCCGGGCTTCTTGGGCGCGGGCGCGGCAGCGGGCTCCGGGGGCACCGGCGGCAGCTGCCACGCCTGCTCCGGCGACGGTTGCCCGGGGGCGTAGGCGTGGCTCATGCGACGGGCCTCCGATCGTGGTCGCCCGTCCGCTGTCGCGGGATCGCGCCGGGCGCCTCAAGAACTCCCGTGCGGCGGAGCTTCTGCCAGCGCAGGCGGCCTCCGGTGAGCGCGGTTATCCAGGACTGGAGCAGCACCACGTACATGAGCTGCCGGTAGAGGATCTGCTGGAGGGGCAGCGAGATCAGGTGGGTCATGCGCTCGCGGTCGAGGCGGAAGGCGTACGCCGCGCAGACCGCCTGCACGGCGAGGACGCCGAGCCAGGCGGCGACCGTCTTCTGGGTGGGCCCGAAGATCAGGCCGTAGAGGAGGAAGACGTCGATGAGCGGGGCGAGGAGCGGCGCGAGCACCATGAAGAGGGAGACCAGGGGCAGGCCGATCCGGCCGAAGCGGCCCGAGGGGCCCGACTCGACGACCGCGCGGCGGTGCTTCCAGATCGCCTGCATCGTGCCGTACGACCAGCGGTAGCGCTGGGACCAGAGCTGCTGGACGGACTCCGGCGCCTCGGTCCAGGCGCGCGCACGCTCCGCGTACACCACGCGCCAGCCGTCGCGGTGCAGGGCCATGGTGATGTCGGTGTCCTCGGCGAGCGTGTCGTCGCTCATGCCGCCGACCCGCTCAAGGGCCGAGCGCCGGAACGCGCCGACCGCGCCCGGGATGGTCGGCATGCAGCGCAGCATGTCGTACATCCGGCGGTCGAGGTTGAAGCCCATCACGTACTCGATGTGCTGCCAGGCGCCGATCAGGGAGTCCCTGTTGCCGACCTTCGCGTTGCCCGCGACGGCGCCCACGCGCGGGTCGCCGAAGGGCTGCACGAGTTCGCGGACGGTGGACTCCTCGAAGACGGTGTCGCCGTCCATCATCACGACGATGTCGTACCGGGCGTTGGCCAGGCCGCGGTTGAGGGCGGCGGGCTTGCCCGCGTTGTGCTGGCGCACCACCCGTACGTTCGGCAGGCGCAGGCCCTCGACGATGCGGGCCGTGCCGTCCGAGGAGCCGTCGTCGATGACGATCACCTCGATGGGGTGGTCGCTCGCCATCAGGGAACGGACCGTCGCCTCGATGCACTTGGCCTCGTTGTACGCGGGGACCAGGACCGATACCGGCTCGGTGATCTCCGGGCCCCAGCGGAAGGTCCGCCGCCGCACCTTGCGGGCGTGCACCGCGGAGAGCAGCAGCATCAGGCCGAAGCGGGTGAAGACCAGGACGCCGATGACCGCGAGGGCGACGACCAGGCCGTCGGTGAGGTGCTCGGAGGCGCCGACCAGGAAGACCCAGGCCTTGCCCTTCCACAGTTCGACGCCGCTGACCTCGGTGTGCGCGCTGGGCGCGTCGAGCGCCTCGGTGAGGTTCCCGAACCTGTACCCCTCCTTCTGGAGGGCGGGCAGGAAGCGGTCGAGCGCCGCGACGGTCTGGGAGCGGTCGCCGCCGGAGTCGTGCATGAGGACGATGGCGCCCTTGCCGCCCTCGGGCGTGGCGCGGCGGATGATCTCCTCGACGCCGGGGCGCTTCCAGTCCTCGCTGTCGGTGTTGTTGACGACGGTGAGATAGCCGCGGCCGCCTATGTACTTCGTGACCGGGTACGCCTTGTCGTCCATCGCGTCGGCGAACGAGGAGTACGGCGGGCGGAAGAGGGAGGTGCGGATGCCCGCGGCTCCGGCGAGCGCGAGCTGGTTCTGCGAGAGCTCCCAGTCGATGCGGCTCTCGGACTGGTAGGAGAGGTCGGGGTGGTTGAAGGTGTGCAGGCCCACCTCATGGCCCTCGTCGACCATGCGCTGGACGAGGTCCGGGTAGCGCGAGGCCATGGTGCCGGTGACGAAGAAGACGCCGTGCGCGTGGTGCTTCTTGAGGACGTCGAGGACCTTGGGGGTCCACTCGGGGTCCGGGCCGTCGTCGAAGGTCAGCACGAGCCGGTGGTCTGGCACGCTCATCGTGGCCTCGCGGCCGCCCCGGGTGTCGATGACCGGGCCGCCCTGGAGGATCTTCTCCGGTACGTGGTCCGTGGGCGCGGGCGGCCGGACGCGGTGGTCGGCGAGGATCTCGCTGTGGACGTAGCCGCGCAGCATCAGCATGGCGAGCAGCGCCACGAGGAGCAGTGAGGGCAGCAGATAGCGCAGGGGCAGGCGGCGGCGCCGGGCGGGGGCCGCCTTGCCGCGGCGGCCCTTGGGCCGGCCGTTCGGGGGGACGTGTCCGGGCCTGGCGCGGTGGCCGGTGTGGACGTTGCTGTTCAGGGCGGGGCCGTTCTGGGTCTGGCCGGTTCGGGGACGGCTGTCTTGGGCTTGGGTGTGAGCGTGGGGGTCGAGTGCCCGGGTGGGGTGAAGCCGGGGG
>NZ_JASKYR010000383.1:0-8796 GCF_041028215.1 Streptomyces flavofungini | reverse complement strand
GCCTCACGGGCGGCGGCCTCGTCGACCAGTCCGTACGCGGCTACGCCGAGGCCGCCGCCCGTGAGGCGGGCGAACGGCTCCGGCTCCAGCGCAAGCTGATGGAGCTGCTGCTCTCGGAGCGCCGTTCCGAGACGGGCGGCGGCCCGCCGTCCGCGTACGCCACATCGACGGCGGGCCGCCGCGTTCCGCAGAGCGCGGCCACCGGCCACACCACGTGGCGGCCGCCCGCGCCGCCCGCGAGCAGACGGCGGCCCGCCGCACGGAGGAGTCATGAGCGCCTCGCCCCCGGACGTCCTGCTCGACCGGCTTGCGGCGCTGCGCCGGGCGGTGACCGCCCTGGTCGAACACCGCGCGGACGGTGACCCCACCGCCGAGGACCCCCTGCGCGGCCTGTTCCTGTCCGAGGACGCCGTGCGCCATGTCCTCCACACCTGGCCGCACCGGACACCGGACGTCGGCCTTCGGATGACCGCCTCGGCGCCGGATGCCGAGGACCCCGCGGACCGGCTCGCGCGGACGGCCGGGCGCCTCGGTCTGACCGAGTTCGACGCGGCCGTCCTGCTCATCGCGCTCGCCCCCGACCTCGACCGCACCTTCGAGCCGCTGTACGGCTACCTCAACGACGACGTCAGCCGCCGCCGCGCCACCGTGGGCCTGGCCCTCGACCTGTGCGGGGTGCCCGCACACCTGCCCGGGGCCCGTGCGCGCTTCCATCCCTCGGCGCCGCTGCGGGCCACGGGTCTCCTAGCCGTCGAGGAGGAGGCGGAACGTCCGCTCCTGAGCCGCTCGTTGCGGGTGCCCGACCGGGTCACCACCCATCTGCTCGGCGACGACACCCCGGCCGCCGCCCTGCTCGGCCTGCTGCGTCCGATGCCGGAGGCGCTGTCCGCGGACGGCCGCGAGGAGGAGCTCGGCAAGCGGCTCGCCGCCCTGCTCGGCGAGCGGCCGTGCCACGTCTACCTGCGCGAACACCGTGCGGGCGACGCCCTGCCCACCCTCACCAGCGCCTTGCGCACGGCGGGCCTCGACGCGCTGCGGTTCTCCGGGACCGCCGAGCACCTGCCCGCGCTGCTGCGCGAGGCGCGGCTGCGGAGCCTCGCGGTCGTCGTGTGCGGCCTGCCCGAGCAACCCGCTGCCCTGCTGGCCGAGTTGGCATCGGCCCCGGATGTGACCGCCCTCCTCGCCGACCCCCGGCCCTACGATCCGCAGTGGTCCGCGCACGACCCGCTGGTGTTGCAGGCACCCCGGCCCGCGGCCGGCGGCACGACGGCCTGGCGGACCGCGCTCGGTCCGGACGCCGACGGCTTCGACCTGGCGGGGACCGTGGCCCCGTACCGCCTCAGCGGTGAGCACATCGGGCGCGCCGCCCGTGCCGCGGCGGCACTCGCCGCCTTCGAGGGGGCCCCGCTCGGCGCCGCCCACGTCCGGCTCGCCGCCCGGCAGCAGTCGGCCTCCGGCCTCGAACGCCACGCGCGCCGCATCCGCCCCGCGGTGGACTGGCGGGACCTGGTCCTGCCCGGCACCCCCCTGACCCAACTGCGCGAACTCGCCCTGCGTGCCCGCCACCGCGACCGCGTCCTCGGCGACTGGCGGCTCAGCGCGGGCGGCGGACGCGGGCGCGGGGTGGTCGGCCTCTTCGCGGGAGAGTCCGGTACCGGCAAGACGCTGGCCGCCGAGGTGCTCGCCGCCGATCTCGGGGTCGACCTGTACGTGGTCCAGCTCTCCTCGATCGTGGACAAGTACGTCGGCGAGACCGAGAAGAACCTCGAACGGATCTTCACCGAGGCCGACCGCACGGACGCGGTGCTCCTCTTCGACGAGGCCGACGCCGTCTTCGGCAAGCGCTCGGAGGTCAAGGACTCCCACGACCGGTACGCCAACATGGAGAGCGCCTATCTGCTCCAGCGCCTGGAGGCCTTCGACGGCATCGCGCTGCTGACCACCAACCTGCGCGCCAACATCGACGACGCCTTCACCCGCCGCCTCGACCTGGTGGTCGACTTCCCCTTCCCGGGCCCCGGACAGCGCCTCGCGCTGTGGCGGCACGGCCTGTCGTCCGTCCCCCACACCGAGGACACCGGCACCGACGTACTCGCCCGCGACTTCGAGCTGGCCGGCGGTTCCATCCGCGGTGCGGTGGTCACCGCCGCCTACCTCGCGGCGGGCCGGGGCGAGCCGGTCGGGGCGGGCGACCTCCTGGAGGGCGCCCGCCGTGAGTACCGCAAGGCGGGGCGGCTGGTACCGGGCGAGGCCGACTGGTGACGGCCCGCCGGTGGGAACCGGGGGCCGTCACACCGGAGTAGCGCCCGCCGTCACACGGTGAAGCGGACCGCCTCCAACTCCTTGTACTGCTCGATCGGGCTCCCGTGGTACTTCCACCCGCCGGGATCGGTGCACACCTCGCCCATCCAGTCCTCGTCCTTGACCCGGGCGTCGCTGCACACGGACCCGTCGAGGACCTTGAAGGTGTACCCCTCCAGGGCGGGGTCGGCGCTCTTGGAACTGCCGAAGTACATGTTCTTGCCGTCCTGCTCCTCGGACCACGGGATCTCCTCACGCCACCCTTCGCCCACGAAGGCGCCGGTGCCGCTGACACCCCCGCTGTTGACCACGGCGATGTTCAGGGCCTTGATCGGTGTGCCCTCGCCGACCGCCCCGGCCTCGGCGCCGTCACACACCGGGTCCTGCCAGCCGTCGCCCGCGACGAAGGCGCGGTAGCAGATGTGGCGGCCCTCGCTGCGCTCGGCGACCTCGCGCACCGCGTCGGCCGCGGTCTGCTTCTCGGGCTTGTCGGGCTTCTCGTCCCCGCCTCCGCCGCCGCCTCCGCCGCCGYCSTSCSMGCCACCGCCGCCGGGGTCCTTCTTCCCGTCGTCGTCCGGCTTCTCCTCGGGCTTCTCCGGAGGGCTGCTGATCGGCGGTGGCGGGCTGGACGGCGCGATCTTCCCGGCCTCCACCGGCTTCTCCCGCGCGACGCTCCGCACCTGCGGCTTGTACGTCAGCCAGATCATGACGAACGCGACCGTCACCGCGAGGAGCAGGCCGAACGTCGTGGCCAGCCAGCCGGGCAGGATCCCGCGCTGGACGAAGGTGCCGTCCACGTCCATCGGTTCGGTGCCGGAGCGGCGCACGGCCAGGGAGTACGGCTGTTCCTGCTTGGAGCCGAACCAGGTGATCCGGCGGGGCCGCAGCGTCGCCTTCACGAAGGCGGCCCGGCCCGGCTCGATCTGCACATGGCCCGGCCGCAGGTCGTACGACAGCTTGTCGCCGGTGTCGCTGCCGCTGAGCGAGGCGGTCACCTTGGTATTGCCGAGGTTGTCCACGGCGAGGCGCGGCCGTCCCCGGAAGCGCCCCTTGACCGTCACCGGCAGCAGTTCGGTGCGCACTTCGGTGAAGGGGGTGATGGTGAGGTTGCCCTCGGGGACGGTGACGGCGCCGGGATGTTCCGTCGGGGTGATGCGCACGGCGTACGGGTTGGGCCCCGCGGCAGCGTCCGGGGTGCGCGGCGGGGCGAAGGTCAGTTCCACCGTGCCGGTCGTGCCCGGATAGAGCCGCAGCGCCTGCGGCTCCACCGTGGTCCAGGGGGCGAGGTCGCCGACCGGTTCGAAGCGGTACTCGTCGACGACGTCACCGGTGTTGCGCACCCGTAGCCGCACCGAGGTGCTGCTGCCGGGGTCGACGGTCGCGGATGCGGGTTCGAGGGAAGTCCAAAGGCTCACGCCCCGACGCTAGAACCGCCCGCCGCGCCCGTCAGGAGGCCGCCGGGCAGACCCGGTTGCCCCTAGGGGCGGCGGCGCTGCCTCCGGCGGGCCCGCCAGGGCCTTTCGTTTGGATCAGGCCGGGCTCGCGGGCTCTGGCACGCACGCTCGCCGCGTTGTCGTCAGTCGCCATGGCTCCGCCATGCCTCCCTCCTCCGCCTTGCGATCGCACGCACCAGACCCCGCTCCCTGATCCGGCCCGATCCAAACGAAAGACCCTAGTCCATGTGCTGGGCCATGGCGATGACCGTGTGCTGACGGACCAGATGGCCGTAGATCATCGCCTTGGCGGCCTGCGGCGTCAGCGGGTCCTGACCGGGCCCGCGATGCCCGTTGAGGAAGTCCGTCACCCGTTGCAGGGTGCTGCCCGAGCCCAGGGGCAGCGGGAAGGACAGCGGGCCCGCGGGCTGCTCCTCGGCGTGCCTGACCGGCGGCGCGGCGCCCGCGTAGGAGACGGCGCCCCTGCCGTCGCCCCCGTAGTTCACATCGGGTTCGTAGCGGACGGACGGCCCGCTCAGCACGCAGATGACCCGGTCCGCGCCGCTCTGCGCCGCGTCCATCGCGATGGAACTGCCCGTGGCCGGGTGGCCGCCGCCGTACGCGTAGAAGCGGCTGGTGTCCGTCTGCTGGGTCTCGGGCAGGCCGATGCCTCCCCTGCCCCGTTCCGGACGGATGCCCTGCCGGTTGATCTTCTCCGCCTGCCCGGTGCGGTGGATGACACAGGTCACGCCCGGGGGCAGCCCCGGCGCGTCCTTGTACTGACTCGCCTGCCGCGTACTCGACGTCTCGTTGAGCGGCCGCAGCGGGGACGCGGAGTCTCCGTAGGGGAGGGAGGAGGAGTCGGACGCGGAGCTTGACGCGACCGACGGCCGCTGCGCACGGCTGCTGCCGCCCCCGCCGCCACCGATGGCCATGGGCGCGGCGCGCTGGGGCGCCGCCTGCCGCTGCGGCGTCTCCATCTCCCGGATCTCCCGGCGCTCCTGGCTGATGTGGGAGCGGATCTCCGCCACGGCACGGAGCTTGGCCCGGGTGTTGCTCGTCTCCTTCGTGCGGCCGTGGTTCTGCTCCCACGTCTCGACCGCGTCCTCGACGGCTTCCAGGGCGGCGCGGCGAGCGGGCAGGTCGGTCTCGGCCAGGGTGCCGTACGCCTCCAGCGCCTTCACCACCCTGGGCCACCGCGAGCCGGGTAGCAGGCCCGCGCGCAGGCCTTCGGCGCCCCTGATCTCGCGGCTCTGCGCCCAGTTCCGGGGCGAGCGCTGGACGTTGTGCTCCGTCGCCTGCCCGCCCTCGGTGACCGGCGCGGGCCTGCCGGGCAGCGACAGGTCGGGCGCACCGCCCCGCGCGACCTTCCTGCCGTTCGCCGCGGCCTTGACCTCGTAGGGGTCAGTGGGGTGCGAGACCTTCGTGTGGGAGCCGTCGTCGGTGCCCGCCACCTCCCCCATCGCGGTCTGGTAGGTGTGGTCTATCTCGTGGAACTTGTCCTCGTCGCTCAGGTTCGGCTCCGCGACGAGGATGTGCGGGCCGACCGCCAGGGCCTTGGCCCCGAACTCCTTGGCCGCGCGCTGCGCCACCGGGTTGTCGTGCCACCGCACATGGTCGAAGCGCATGGGGTAGACCCGCTCGGCCTTCTCGCGGATGCGTGACTCGATCGGGCGGGCCGGTGAGGCCAGCGCGGACGCCAGCGTGGCCTTGCGCTGCACGGCCGCGTCGGTGGTGGACTCCTCGCCCGCCGCACGGTGTCCGCAGCCGGGCCCGTGGCTGTGCTCCTCCTCGTCCAGGGCCCGCGACACCGCCAGGTTGCCCGCGAGCGCCGCCAGTTTCCGTACCCGGTCCAGCGGCGAGTCCGGCCTGCTCCCCTGCCGGGGCGGGCGCTGCTCGCCGCCCTGTCGGGACTGTGATTCATGTGCGTGCATGACGTTCCCTCCGGCACGGGGCATAGCTGACGCCTCAGCCTTACGCGGGCCGCTCCCTCCCGGACAGGGCCGCGGGGGCAGCCTTACGGGCAACGGGCGGGCCGGGACCCGAGTGGCCGCCGCGAACCGGCCCCGTGTGACGTGCCCTTGCGGGCAGCGGCGGTGCACCGGTACCGGCACCCAAGGACATACCGGCGGCATCCCGGCCCCGCCACAGTGAAGAGGTCCCGTCACGTACCCCGAGGAGATGCAGAGCATGCCGTCCTACCTGTCACCCGGCGTCTACGTCGAGGAGGTGGCCAGCGGTTCGCGCCCGATCGAGGGGGTGGGCACCTCCGTCGCGGCCTTCGTCGGCCTCGCGCCGACCGGACCGCTGAACGAACCCACGCTGGTGACCAACTGGACCCAGTACGTCGCCTCCTTCGGCGACTTCACCGACGGGTACTACCTGGCGCACTCCGTCTACGGATTCTTCAACAACGGCGGTTCCGCCGCGTACGTGGTCCGGGTCGGCGGCTCCGCCGAGGCCTCGTCCGGCGACGGCGAGTCCCCCGCCGCGGTGACCGGCACGGCCGCCGCGCCCGCGCTGCCCGCCGCCGAACCGCGGCAGCTCGGCGCGTTCTCCGTGGCCGCCACGGCGTCCGGCACGAACGGCCCGCTGACCGTCGAGGTCGCCGACCCCGAGGGCGAGGGACCCGCCGAGCGCTTCCGGCTCATCGTCAGGGACGGCGACAAGCCGGTCGAGACCTTCGACGTGAGCGCCAAGAAGAGCACCCGCTCCTACGTCGTCACCCAGGTCAAGGAGCGCTCCAAGCTCATCACCGTGACGGAGACCGCCTCCGCGGCCCAGCTCACCCGTCCGGAGAACCAGACGGTCACCCTCAGCGCACCGCCCGCCCCCGCGCCCGCCGCCACCCCGGCGCGGACGAACTCGGAGGCGCACCCCGGCCCGGCCCAGTACCTGGGTGACTCCGCGGACCGCACCGGCTTCGGCGGTCTGGAGGCCATCGACGAGATCTCCATGGTGGCCGTGCCCGACCTCATGGCCGCCTACCAGCGGGGCACGATCGACCTGGAGGCCGTCAAGGCCGTCCAGCTCGGGCTCATCGCCCACTGCGAGCTGATGAGCGACCGCGTCGCGGTCATCGACCCGCCGCCGAACCTCAACGCCCGGCAGATCCGCGTCTGGCGCCAGGAGACGGCGGGCTACGACTCCAAGTACGCGGCCCTGTACTACCCCTGGCTGAAGTCCTTCGACCCGGCCACCGGGCAGGCCCGCATGGTCCCGCCGAGCGGTCATGTCGCCGGTATCTGGGCCCGCAACGACTCCGAGCGCGGCGTGCACAAGGCTCCCGCCAACGAGGTGGTGCGCGGCGCCGTCGACCTGGAGCTCCAGATCACCCGGGGCGAGCAGGACCTGCTCAACCCCGTCGGCGTCAACTGCATCCGCGCCTTCCCCGGCCGTGGCATCCGCGTCTGGGGAGCCCGCACCCTCTCCTCCGACCCCGAGTGGCGCTACCTGAACATCCGCCGCTACTTCAACTACCTGGAGGAGTCGATCCTGCTCGGCACCCAGTGGGTGGTGTTCGAGCCGAACGACCACGCGCTGTGGGCCCGCATCCGGCGCAACGTCTCGGCGTTCCTGGTCAACGAGTGGCGCAACGGCGCGCTGTTCGGCCAGCGCCCGCAGGAGGCCTACTACGTCAAGTGCGACGAGGAGACCAACCCGCCGGAGTCGGTGGACCTCGGCCGGGTCGTGTGCGAGATCGGCGTCGCCCCGGTCAAACCGGCGGAGTTCGTGATCTTCCGCCTGTCCCAGTTCTCCAGTGGCAGCGGGGAGCTGGAGGAGTAGACCGGCGGCGGACCGGCCGCGGACCGGCCCGGCCGCTCCCGGTCACTTCAGGCCGCTCCCGGTCATCGCTTCAGGCCGCTTCCGGCCGAACACCTCAATCTGGTCAGCACACCTAGGAAGACAGCGAACCCATGAGTCTCATGCAGGGTGACTCCCTCACCTCACACAATTTCGGTCTCCAGATCGACGGTGTGATGGTCGAGTACCTCTCCGAGGTCAGCGGCCTCACCATCGAGCAGGACGTCATCGTCAGCCCGCAGAACACGGCCGGCGGCCAGATCGACATCAACGTCCTGCCGGGTGTGCAGAAGAACGGCCAGTGCACCGTGGTGCGCGGCATGACCCAGTCGACCGCGTTCACCTCGTGGATCAACGACTCGATCAACGGCCGGATGAGCACGGCCCGCAAGAACGCCTCCATCATCATGATGGACTACGAGGACAACCCGGTGAAGCGGTACAACCTGCGCGCCGCCTGGTGCAGCAAGATCGACGCGAGCACCCTGAAGGCCGGTGAGGCCTCCGTGCTCACCGAGACCGTGACCATCGTCTTCGAAGAACTGGTCATCGAATAATGCGGCGCACGGCTGCCGGTGCGGCGGGCGCGGGCACGGTCGCCGCGCCGCCGGTCCCCCAGAGCGCGGCGGCGGGGGTGGAGTCCCCCGCTCCGGCCTCCGCCGCCGCTCAGGCGGACCCGGCACTCCGCGAACTGCGGACCGAGTTCCCCTTCCAGCTGCCGCGTGGATACGTCGACGAGGCGGGCACGGTGCACCGGGACGGTGTGATGCGCCTGTCCACCGCCCGGGACGAACTGGTCCCGCTGCGCGACGTACGGGTCCAGGAGAACCCCGCGTATCTGTCGGTGGTGCTGCTCGGGCGCGTCATCACGCGGCTCGGCACGCTGTCGATGGTGCACGACGGGACGGTGGAGAACATGTTCGCCTCCGACCTCGCGTTCCTCCAGGACTTCTACCGGCAGATCAACGCCGAGGGCCACACGCGGGCCGCGGTGGAGTGCCCGCACTGCTCCGAGCCGTTCGAGGTGGAACTCGGCGGGAGCCGCCTGGGGGAATCGTGACGTACGCGACCGACCGGCTGCACGAGGAGATCGCGTACGTGGCCTACCACTTCCACTGGGGCCTGGAGTCGATCCTTGACCTGGAACACCATGACCGTCGCCGGTACGCGGACCGGATCGCGTCGTTCGTGACGCGTGCGGCGTCCGGAGCGTCCGGAACATCCGGAGCATCCGGAGCGGAGGGCTGAGGCATGGGGA
>NZ_JASKYR010000382.1:0-8125 GCF_041028215.1 Streptomyces flavofungini | reverse complement strand
GCGGGTGCGCTGGAGGGCGGCGGGCCGGAGCCGCGATGTCGGTGGTGCGGCTCCAGCCAGTCCTCGGCGGGCGAACTTCACGGCTCGGGGACCGGGAGCCTTACGTCCTCCCCCGAGCCTAGAAGGCCGGACGGGCCAGCGGTAGTCCGCACCTGCCGTCAGTTCGGGGGAGCGCACGGGCGTGGCTAGGGTACGCGGATACAGCCGCCCCCCCGCGCCCCGGAGGCTCACGCCGCCATGGACCCGCTGCTCCACCGTCACCGCACCGCCCTCCAGCTGTGCTTCGCGATCCCCGGCCTGTCGCTCTCCACCTGGGTCACCCGCACCCCCGACGTCCGGGACCGGCTCGGCGCCTCCACCGCCGAGATGGGCCTGGTGCTCTTCGGCATGTCCGTCGGCTCGATGCTCGGCATCCTGGCGGCCGGGGTCCTGGTGGCACGGTTCTCGACCCGGCCCGTCATCGTCGCCTGCATGTCCTTGGTGCTGGCCGGTGTCGGCGTGGCGGCCCTCGGCACGACGGCGTCCTCGGCGCCCGTGGTGGCCCTCGGCCTGCTGCTCTTCGGCGCCGGTATGGGGCTCTCGGAGGTCGCGAGCAACATCGACGGTGCGGGCCTGGAACAGGAACTCGGCCGGCCCGTGCTGCCCGCGCTGCACGGCTGCTACAGCCTCGGCACCGTGGCCGGAGCGGGCCTCGGGGTGGCGGGCGCGGCGGTCGGCTTCCCAGTGCCCTGGCACCTCGCGGCCGTACTGGTTGTGGGGGCCGTGCTGTTCGCGTGCGTGATACCGAGGCTGCGCCCCGGCATCGGCCGCCGCGCACGGACCGGCGCCGGCGCCCGGGCCACCGCCTCCGACGCGGCCGAGGGGTCCCGGGAGCGCCGCCTCTGCCTCGACCCGCGGCTTCTGCTGATCGGCGGTGTGGTGCTCGGCATGACGCTCGCCGAGGGCGCCGCCACCGACTGGCTGCCGCTGCTGATGGTCGACGGTCACGACATGCCCGCCGATCTCGGGTCGCTGGTGTACACGGGCTTCGCCGCCGCCATGGCGGCGGGCCGCTTCGCCGGTGGTCCCGTGGTTGCCCGGGCCGGGCGGCCCGTGGTGCTCGGTGGCGGGGCGCTCCTGACGGCCGTCGGCATCGCCCTGGTGTCCTTCGTGGACTCCCCGGTGGCGGCCGGTTGCGCCGTGCTGCTCTGGGGGCTCGGCACCTCGCTCGGCTTCCCGCTGGCCCTCTCCGCGGCGGGCGATTCGGGGCCGGACACCGCCGGTCGCGTCGCGCTGACCTCCCGGATCGGCTACGTCGCGCTGCTGGCGGGACCTCCGGCCCTCGGCTTCCTCGGCGAACACCACGGACTGCGCGCCGCGATGATCCCCGTACTGCTGCTCATGCTGGTCGCCGCGGCCCTCTCGCCCGCTACCGCCACCGCCGCTGTGTCCCGGGTCCGGCGCACGGCGGCCACGGACGGCCGCCCGTACGACGGCAGCAGGATCTGACACCCCGGCCGGGCACGCCTGAGCCGCCCACGTCCCGGTCGTCTACGCCTTGACCGGATCGTCACCGGCCCCCTTGACGACGCGGTCGCCGACGGCGACCGACTTCCAGAGCCCGCGTGCGACGCGCACCTTCATGGCCGTGCCGTCGGGGCGCCGGATCTCCACGAAGTGATACATGTTCGCGCCGTCGAGCATGCCCCGTGACTTGTTCTCGACGATGCCTTCCCAGGCGTCGTCCGGTCCTGGTGTGCGGGATGTGAACATGCGGCGAGTCTAGGGAGGCCGACGGCCGGGGGAGCAGTGCCGCGAGACACGTCTTCGAGGGGACGGGTGTCCTGCGCGGGGTCGGACAAATGTACTGGGCGCAGTCCGGAGCTGAAACGGGGAGTGCTCCCCGCTCCGTGTTAGGGTCGCCCCCCGACATGCAAACGGGGAGTCCTCCCCACTTCCGTCCGGGAGCCGCCCATGCGCACGCAGCACCCCACCCACTCCCACCAGCCCACCGTGCAACTCACCGATTTCACCGAAGACTTCACGGCCGACCCGTACTCCGCCTTCGCCGCACTGCGCTCCCGCGGACCGGTCCACCACGCACGGTTCCCCACCGGCGACGAGTCCTGGCTGGTCGTCGGGCACGAGGAAGTGCGCGCCGCGTTCGCCGACCCGAGACTGCGCAACGACGTGCGGTACTCGGCCGACTTCGAGGACGACGGGCTGTACGCGGTGGGCCGCAACATGCTCCAGGTCGATCCGCCCGACCACACCCGCCTGCGCACCCTGGTGGCCCGCGAGTTCACCGCCCGCCGCGTCCAGGCGCTGCGTCCCCGCGTCGAGGAGGCGGCCGGCGCGCTCCTGGACGCCGTGGCCGCGGACGGCCGTACCGACCTCGTGGCCGCGTACGCCTATCCGCTGCCGCTCACCATCATCTGCGAGCTGCTCGGCGTGCCGGAGGCGGACCGGCCCGCCTTCCGCGCCTGGTCCACGCGGGTCGTCGCCCTCGACGATCCGGAGCGGTCCGCCCGCGCCTCGCAGGAGATGGGCGCCTACCTCGCCGGACTCGCGGAACAGAAGCGGGGGCTGCGGGAGGCGGCGGAGAGCGATCTGCTGCACGCCCTGGTCCGCGCGCACGACGCGGACGGGGCCGACCGGCTCACCCCGGAAGAACTGCTCGGCATGGCCTTCCTGCTGCTCGTCGCGGGGCACGAGACCACGGTCAACCTCATCGCCAACGCCGTACTCCTGCTGCTCGGCCACCCCGAGCAGCTCGCCGCGCTGCGCGCCGACCCCGAGCTCACACGGGGTGCCGTGGAGGAGGCGCTGCGCCTGGAGCCACCCGCGCCCGCGGGCACCTACCGCTACGCCGCGGAACCGATCGACCTCGGCGGCGCCCGCATACCGGCGGGCGCCCGCGTCGTGCTCTCCATCGCCGCCGCGAACCGCGACCCCGCGCGCTTCCCCGGCCCCGACCGGTTCGACATCCGCCGCGATCCGGCCGTGACCCGCGCTCACCTCGCCTTCGGGCACGGCCTGCACCACTGTCTGGGCGCCCCGCTGGCCCGCCTGGAGGCGACGCTGGCCCTGCGCATCCTGCTGGACCGCTTCCCTGACCTGGCCTTCGACGGTGACGGTACGCCGCGGTGGCGCACCAGCCTCATGCGGAGCCTGCGGGAGCTGCCGGTGCGCTGGTAGAGGGCGGCATCCGGCGACCCCGTGGGTCAGTTGGCCCCGCCCTGGCCCGCGCTGCCCATGGGCCCACCTTGACGGGGGAGCCCGCGTCGTCGGTGACGGGCAGGGTGCCCTTGCCCGGCCACTCGGCGGAGAACGGCTTCGTCTCGTCGGGCGGGGTCACCACGGGGGCGCTGACGCCGCGCCCGAGCCACCGAGTCGCCGCCGCCCCGCACCACGCCGCCCGAGCCCCGTTCCGCCCTGTGGCCGTATGCGGCCGGTGCCCCGCTACCAGCGGATTCAAGGTTTGCTCATGGTGTGTCCAAGGCCCGCCGAGCAAGGTTGCCCTCTGACAGGAGACCAGCATCGGAGGCAACGATGAGCAGCAGCACCAGCAGCAACCAGCACAGCGACATGCGGCGCGGCGGCACCCGCAGGCGAGTGGCCGTCCTGGTGACGGCCATGGCCCTGGCCGGGCTCGGCACCACGGCGACCGCGGGCACCGCCGCGGCGGCGTCACGCAGCGCCCAGGGCACGGCCCCCTCGTGCGTCGAGCGCTTCGTGCGGGGCCAGGGCGCGTCCGTCTACAACAACTGCGGCCGCACCATGAGGCTCCAGATCGTGGTCAGCCTGGGCCCGGACAGCAGCTGCCGCACGGTGGGCGCCGGTGGCGGCTTCCAGCACACGTGGAGCATCGGCACGTACGACAAGACCGTGACCTGCTGACCTGCTGACCTGCTGACCCGCCCAACCCATCACCGGAGCGCACAGTTGAAGACGCACACCTCACTCGCCGTCGCGGTCACCTGCCTGACCGCGGCAGGCATCGGCCTCTCGTCACCGGCCACCGCGCAGACGCGGCCCGGTCAGCCGGAGGACCTCACGGTCTACGTGGACGCCACCACCCGCGGGGTGCCGGAGGCGCCGGACACGCTCCGGACGTCCACGGTCGCCGAGGCGCAGCGGATCGCCGAGGCCAGACAGGCCCGCAACGTCACGATTCGCCTGGCCGCGGGCGTCCATGCCCCGATCGACTGGAGCTACGTCCCTTCCCCGGGCGGCCGGATCACCCTCAAGGGCGCCGACTCCACGGCCGCCGCCACGGTCGTCAGGTGCACCCGCTCGTCCTCCGAGTACGGTGTCAAGCTCGACGCGGGCGACGCGAACGCCGACGTCAGCAACCTGACCATCGAGAAGTGCCGACACGGCGGTATCCATGTCGGCGGCGCCTCGTCGGTCACGGTGCGGAACAACCTGATCCGCTACATCGGCAGCAAGTACGTCCCACGGGGCGATCCGGCGAAGGAGGGCTTCGGCGGCGTCCACCTGAAAGGGGCCAACCGCGCCACCATCTCCGGCAACCGCTTCTACCACCTGGAGAACAACGGGCGCAGCCCGGCCGGTGTGCACGGCGTGTACGCCGCCAACAACTCCGACGGCACCACCATCGCGAGCAACCGCTTCGGCTACATCTCCGGTGACCCGATCCGGTTCCGGCACGGCAGCGACAACGCCCGGGTCACCTCGAACCGCTTCTGGCGTGCCGGATACAAGGCGATCGTCAGCGACTGGCGCTTCGGCAGCGAGAAGTGCGGCAAGGGAACCGTCCTCAAGGCCAACACCGTGGGCAACCGGACCTACTCCAATGCCAAGTACGGCTCGGACGCCTCCAGGAACAGGACCACTCCGACGATGCGCAAGTGGGGCAAGGACTCCTTCAAGCCCGCCAACCTGGGCGGCTGTACGCCCGCGCCCGTCACCTTCGCCGGAAACAACAAGTGGACCGCCAGCAGGCCCTGGTAGCGCCCGCTAGGTCCAGCGCATGCCGATGGCGGAGAGCCGCTCCACGCGCTCGGGGGAGAGCGTGGCGGCTCTGCTCCGCTGGTTGCTGACCCAGGCGCCGAGCAGGAGCTCCCGCTCCTCCCGCCGCCCCGGTCCGCCGTCGGCGCCCAGGACCAGCCTCTCCACGTGCTTGCGCGGTACGCGCAGATGGCCCTCGCGTGCGTAGAACTGGTGGGCCGCCGCGTAGTTGAGTGCCCACTTGTCGGCCTGGGACGTGCGCGGCCTCGGCTTCTCCTTCTCGTCGGCCGGGCGGATGCCGAGGACGTGTTCGCACATCCACCGCTGCGCCTCGGTGAGCCGGTCGAAGCCGAGGCGCTGGGCGCGCACCCACCGCCCCAGGTCCTCGCCCTGGCGTACGGCGCCGCCCGGCTCCACCGGCAGCGTGCCGCCGGTCCGCAGATGCTGCCGTACGAGGTGGAAGCAGCGCTGCCACGCCACGGACCAGGCCGGACACCAGGCGGGGTCGATGTCCGCGAGCTGTTCGCGCCGTTCCTCCGGCAGGACGCCGCCGACGGGCGACCGGACGGGCCCGCCGCGGGTCGCCGCCCGCTCGATGTCCTGTGCGCGGCGCGCCGCGGCACGGGCGTTCTTCAGGAAGATACCCACCCGGTATCCGTGGTGGACGGCGTCGGTGGGCGCGAGGAGGTGGCCGTTCTCCTTCGCCCAGCCGCGGGCGGCGGCAAGGCCCTCCTCCCACGCGACGTCGTGGTGCGACCACACCATGCCCAGGTCGTCGAGCTGCTGGACCCGGTCGTCGCCCAGACGGCCGCGGGCATGGAACCTGCGGGCGTCGGCGATCCACTGCCCCAGCGGAAAGGCCGCGAGCGAGGCGGGCCACCCCGGGGCACCACCGGTGCCGTCCGGTCCCTCACTATCGTGCGCCCTCTCCTCGTACTCCGCGTCCGCGTCCTCGTCCTCGTCGTACGCGAGCTGACCCTGAGCGGCGGCGGGGACGCGGTAGGTGAAGGGGACGCGCAGGTCGCCGTGGAGCCGGGAGTAGATGACGGCGGCTTCCACGCCCCGTCGCCAGTGCTCGTGCTCGGGATTGACGACGCGCAGGTTGATGAAGGCCGCCAGCTGCGCGGGGTCGCGCGGCGTGGAGAACCGCAGGAGTTGCCGCGCGGGCCGGGAGGGCATGCGGAGCACGGCCCCGCTGCCCTGCTCGTCGCCCGCGTCCCCGTCGTCCCGCGAGGCATCGGATTCGGCCTCGGTGCCTGCTTCCCGCACGGGCCTGGAGCGGCTCGGTGCCTGCTGTTCGGCCAGCGCCTCCACCACCCGGGCGTCGTGCGCCCGGAGCGCCTCAAGCAGCTTCGCGAGACCGGCGAACGCCCGCGAGGTGAGCATGTTGTCGGCCGTCTCACCCGGCCCGAGCAGCACCGGAACCACGAGTGAGGCGGTCTTGCCCTCGTCGGGCCGCATCCGCAGCGCCCGGCCCACGGCCTGGACCAGGTCGGGCATGGAGCCCCGTACGTCGGCGAAGTAGACGGAGTCGCAGTTCTTGGTGTCGACGCCCTCACCCAGGACCTTCACCGAACTGAGGAAGCTCTTCTCGACCTCGGTGCCATTCGGGGCTACCCCCTCCGCGAACTCCGCGAGGACGCGACGCCGGTGGAGCGGCTTGTGCTCACCGCACAGCCAGTCGGCCCACACCGTCTCCGGATACAGCGCGCTGTCGGTGGCGTGCAGTCGGCGCGCGACCTCCGGGAGGCCGACCGCGAACGCCTCGGCCTCCCGCATGAAGTGGTGGAAGACGAGTGCGCGCCGGAAGTCCTCCTCCGTCGACGCCTTCACCAGAGCGGTCTGCAACGCGGCGAGCCGTGCTCCTCTCACCTGGTCCGAGCGTGCCTCGGTGCCCAGGAGCCGGGCGGCCTGGAACTGGGTGTCGGTGATGTCCAGGCACACCACCTGGTACGGCGCGCAGATGCCCCGGTCGATCGCCTCGGACAGGCTCAGCGTGTAGCAGCGGGCCCCGAAGGGGCCGTCCGGATCGTCCTCCATGGACGCGACCAGCTCACCCGGCACACCGAATCTGCCCGCCTCACCCGGACCACCCGCCTCACCCGGCTGCCCCTGGTCGTTGTCCTCGTCCAGCTGCCACAGGCGGGGCGTGGCGGTCATGTACAGCCTGCGCAGGGCGGGGATGCGGGTGTTGTCGTGCACGACCGCCCACGGTTTGCCGATCCGGCCCGAACACCGGTGCGCCTCGTCCACGACGATCAGGTCCCACCCCGGCAGGCCGCCCTGATGGGCGCGCTCAAGGGTGCCCATGCCCAGTGAGGCGTAGGTGGCGAAGACGGTGATCCTGTCGAACGGCCGCACCCACTCGATCAGCTCGTCCACGTCCGTGGTGTTGGCGAAGACGGCCTCCTCGCCCCGCAGGGACGACACCCCGACCATGGGGCCCGTACGGCCGCCCTCGCGCCACGCGGCCTCGGTCTGGACGAGCAGATCAAGGGACGGTACGAGGACCAGCACCCGGCCCGCCCGAAGCTCCTCGGCGCTCCGGGCGGCCACGAGACTCTTGCCCGACCCGGTGGCCATGACCACCTGAGTGCGCAGCCCCCGCTCGGGCACGACCGGCGGTACGGGCAGTTCGAGCGCCCGCAGCACCGCGTCCACGGCTTCGCGCTGATGGGGGCGGAGGTACTTCACAGCCACGTTCGGTTCTGCCTTCTTCCGCGGTTCGAGTGCACAGGTGCGGGTCGTGTGCACAAGCGGCGGCATGTGCACCAGCAGCATAGGAAACGAGGCCGCGGGGCCGCCGCCCGCGTCGGCGCGCGAATCCGCGGGAATCACGGTGTCGGCATGAATGGCATACGGATCGTGGCACGTGCGAGGGCTGGTGGCGGAGGTTCCGTGGAACGGCTGGTGTGCCATCCACGGCTTCCCCTGATCGCCGGTCTCGACTCCGGACGTCCCGCGGTCCGTGTCGTCGGCCGCGTCGACGACCGGCTCCGCGAGATCGGCGTCGTGGGCGCCGGGCGAGGAGCCCCCCCCCCCCCCCCCCCCCCCCCCCCCCCCCCCCCCCCCCCCCCCCCCCCCCCCCCCCCCCCCCCCCCCCCCCCCCCCCCCCCCCCCCCCCCCCCCCCCCCCCGTGCGAGGGCTGGTGGCGGAGGTTCCGTGGAACGGC
>NZ_JASKYR010000381.1:0-8160 GCF_041028215.1 Streptomyces flavofungini | reverse complement strand
CGAGCTTCTGGCGGGCCTCGTCCGGCGTGGCGACGCGGGAGCCGAGGTTCTCGGTGATCTGCACGGCCCGCTCGACGAGCTGCGCGTTGGTGACCTTGTTGCCCTTGCCGAGGTAGAGGTTGTCCTCAAGGCCGACGCGGACCTGTCCGCCGAGCAGGATGGACTGAGCGACCCACGGCATCTGCATCCGGCCGAGCGCGAAGCTGGCCCACTGGGCGCCTTCGGGAAGCATGTTGACCATCGACTGGAGCACCCCCGGGTCGGCCGGGGCGCCCCACGGGATGCCCATGCAGAGCTGGAAGACGGTGGGGTCGTCCAGGAGCCCCTCGGCGAGGAGCTGCTTGGCGAACCAGAGCTGACCGGTGTCGAAGATCTCCAGCTCGGGCCGGACGCCGAGCTCCTGGATGCGCTTGGCACCCTGGCGGAGCATGTCGGGCGTGGAGATGTAGAGGTTGTCGCCGAAGTTGAGGGAGCCGCAGTCCAGGGTGCAGATGTCGGGGAGGAGGTCCTCGACGTGCGGGAGCCGGTCGAGGCCGCCGACGAGGTCGGTGCCGGGCAGCTCGCCGAGGTCCTGGAGCGGCACGATGGGGTCGATGACGAGGTCGCCGCCCATGCCCGCCGTGAGGTTGATGACGACGTCGGTGCCGGTCTCCTTGATGCGCTCGACGACCTCGCGGTACAGGCGCGGGTCGCGCGAGGGCTCGCCCGTCCCGGGGTCGCGCACGTGGATGTGCACGACGGCGGCGCCCGCCTCCGCGGCCTGTACGGCGGAGGTGGCTATCTGCTCGGGCGTGACGGGGACGTGCGGGCTCTTGCGGACGGTGTCACCGGCGCCGGTCAGGGCGCAGGTGATGATCACGTTGTCGTTCACGGGCATGCGGAACTCTCCCTCGGGTGCGGGGTGTACGGGGTGTGCGGGATACGGGTACGTCGGTGCGTGCGCGGGTGGGGGATGCGGTCGTACGGAGGTCAGTGCGCGGTCAGAGTGGCGTCGACATAGGCGGTGAGCGCCTCGTGCATGGCGTCGGGTCCGGTGTCCGGGGCGTCCGGGCCGGAGGCGAGCACCTGCGTGGCCAGGCCGTCGATCAGCGCGGTCAGGCGCAGCGCGGCGGCGTCGGGGTCGGCGGGGCGGAAGACGCCGTCGGCGATGCCGCGCCGCAGGACGTCGGCGACGGTGGCGCGCCACTGCCGGTAGTAGTCCGCGTGCAGGCGGCCCACGGCGGTGGAGCGGGCGGCCTCCGCCCAGAGGTCGAGCCAGACGCTCCACTGCCAGCGCTGCCGCGGGGTGCGCGGGATCTGGAGCTCGATGAGCTGGCGCAGCTCGTCGGCGGTGTCGGCGGCGTCCGCGACCCGGGCGGCCCGGCGTGCGGTGTCCTCGTCCATGCACCAGCGCACGGCGGCTTCGAGCAGGTCGTCCCGGCCGGGGAAGTGGTAGTGGATGGCGGCGGTACTGGTGGCGCAGGCCTCGGCGATGTCCTGGACGCGTACGGCGTGGAAACCGCGCTCGGCGATGAGGCGCACCGTCTCACGCACGATCTGGAGCGGTCTGCCGCCCTCCGGGGTGGGGCCTCCGGCGCGCTGCCGCCGGGCCGCCGGTGACATCGGGGACGCCGGTGACGCCGAGGACGCCGGGGACGGCGCGGTCGGCGTGCCGATGAGCCAGCCCACGTCGACTCCGCCGGTGACGGCGACGCGGGCCAGTTCGGCCGTGGTGAAGCGGCGGGTGCCGCCGAGCGAGCGGGACAGCTTGGAGGGGTCCATGACGATCTGGCGCGCGAACTCGCGCTGGCTCACGCCCGCGTCGGCGATGACCTTGCGCACGCGCTCCGACACGGCGTCCCGCTGCTCTGACTGCATGGTGAGCCACCGTACGGCGGTGTTGCGGTTAACGCAACACCGCCGTACGGGCATGCCCGCTGAGCAGTGCACTTACGGTGGCGTTGAGCTTTCGACTGACGCGTCAGTCGGTCGGTCGTTCAGTCAGGGACCGGCAGGATCTGCCGCAGGTGCGGATCGGGGTGGAAGTCCCTGCGCCACTCACGGGGGTAGCCGACCGACGCCTCCACATGGCGCACCCCGTCGTGGTACGTGGTGCGCGGGATGTGCAGGTGGCCGTAGACGACGGCCGCCGCGTCGTACTTCACCGGCCAGTCCGCGCTCAGTTCGGTGCCGCACCACAGGGCGAACTCGGGGTAGCGCAGGACGCGGGTGGGTTCGCGCACCAGCGGCCAGTGGTTGATGAGGATCGTCGGCAGCCCCGGGGTGCGCTCGGCGAGCCGCTCCTCGGTGAGCTTGACCCGCGCCCGCGACCAGTCGTCGCGGGTGGCGTGCGGGTCGGGGTGCAGGAAGTACTCGTCGGTGCAGACGACCCCCGCCTCGTGGGCGGCGGCGAGGGCCTCCTCCTTGGTGGAGGTTCCCGCCGGGCGGAAGGAGTAGTCGTAGAGCAGGAACAGCGGGGCGACGGTGACCGGGCCGCCTGCGCCGCGCCAGACCGGGTAGGGGTCCTCGGGGGTCACCACGCCGAGGGACCGGCAGAGCGCGACGAGGTGGTCGTATCTCGCCTCGCCGCGCAGTTGGACCGGATCGTCCTTGGGTGTCCACAGCTCGTGGTTGCCCGGCGCCCACACCACCTTGGCGAACCGCCCGGCGAGCGTGCGCAGTGTCCACTCGATGTCGGCCATGCGCTCGGCGACGTCTCCGGCGACGATCAGCCAGTCCTGGCCGGTCGTCGGCCGGATGGTCTCGACGTACTTCCTGTTCTCCGCGTACGCCACGTGCAGGTCGCTGACCGCCAACAGCTTCGGGGTGCTCTCGGATGCCATCACCGTGTGAGGCTAACCGAGTCGGCGGCTCAGTGGTGATCGCCCTCCCCCCGGTGGATCGCCAGATACTCCTGCGGGGTGGCCTTGGCCACCTGCGCCTTGGGCCCGTACATGGCGCGGGAGAGGCGCGAGCGCAGCCGCAGCGAGCGGGGGACCTTGCGGGCCACGCCGTTCGCGTCGACCAGCGGGCCGATCTCGATGGGCCGGGGCTGTTCGTGCGCGGTCAGCCGGTACAGCTCGCCCTGCGGAAGCGGCTCGTGCACCTCCACGTACTCGCCGTGCGGCAGGCGTTTGATGGTGCCGCTCTCCCGGCCGTGCAGCACCTTGTCGCGGTCCTTGTGCTGGAGGCCGAGGCAGACGCGGTGGGTGACGAAGAACGCGAGGACCGGGAGGACGAAGAAGCCGATCCGCACGAACCAGGTGATGTTGTTGATGGAGAGGTGGAAGTGCGTGGCCCACAGGTCGTTGCCGCCGCCGATCATCAGCACGCCGAACACGGTCAGCCAGGCGACGCCGAGGCCGGTGCGCACGGGCGCGTTGCGCGGCCGGTCCAGGATGTGGTGCTCTCGTCTGTCGCCCTTGACCCAGGACTCGATGAACGGATAGACCGCGATCGCGGCGAGGATGAGCGGGAAGAGCATGAAGGGGATGAAGACGCCCAGTTCCAGGGTGTGCCCCCAGGCGTTGATCTCCCAGCTCGGCATCACCCGGATCAGCCCCTCGGAGAAGCCGAGGTACCAGTCGGGCTGGGCGCCGGTGGAGACGTGGTCGGGGCGGTAGGGGCCGATCACCCAGACCGGGTTGATGACGGCGACCGCGCCCATGATGGCGAGGACCCCGAAGACGAGGAAGAAGAAGCCGCCCGCCTTGGCGATGTAGACGGGCAGGAACGGTGCTCCCACCACGTTCTTCTTGGTCCTGCCCGGACCGGCGAACTGGGTGTGCTTGTGGTAGAAGACCAGGATCAGATGGGCGACGACGAGCCCCAGCATGATGCCCGGCAGCAGCAGGATGTGGATGGGATAGAGCCGCGCGATGATGTCGTCCCCCGGGAACTCCCCGCCGAACAGGAAGAAGGCGAGGTAGGTGCCCACGACGGGGATGGAGAGGATGGCGCCGTGCGCGAAGCGGATGCCGGTGCCCGACAGCATGTCGTCGGGGAGTGAGTAGCCGGTCAGACCGGTGATGATGCCGAGGAACAGCAGCGTCCAGCCGAAGAGCCAGTTGATCTCACGGGGCTTGCGGAACGCGCCCGTGAAGAACACCCGCATCATGTGCACGAGCATGGCGGCGACGAAGACGACGGCCGCCCAGTGGTGGATCTGCCGGATCAGCAGGCCGCCGCGGACCTCGGTGCTGATGTCGACGGTGGACTCGAACGCCCGGGAGACCAGGATGCCCTTGAGCGGCACATAGGGGCCGTCGTAGGTGACCTCGGCCATGCTGGGTTCGAAGAAGAGGGTCAGATAGGTGCCGGTGAGGATCAGGATCAGGAAGCTGTAGAGGCAGATCTCGCCGAACATGAACGACCAGTGGTCGGGGAAGATCTTGCGCATCTGGGCCTTGGCCAGGGTGTGGATGCCGAGGCGTCCGTCCGCCCAGTCGGCTATCCGCTCCCCCCGCCCCGGCGGTGCAGGTCGTCCACGTGGTCCGCTTCGCTCGATGCGTCCGCTCATGCGACTCCCTTTCAGGCGGTAACCAGCGTAGGTCGCCTGTATGACGGATCCAACAGGTCCGGATGTGACAACAGGAGCCCGGAACCGGACAGTTCAGTCGCGGGAGCGGTCGTGGGGGCGGATGTGGGTGCGGCCGTGGGTCCGCTCGTGGGTGTAGCGCTCGGCCTGCTCGCCGCGGAGCCTGCCCCGGGGGACCTTCCTGCCGTACGCGACGAGCAGCAGGTCCTGCGCGGCGCCGCGCACCGGGGCGCCGCTGCCGTAGGTCCAGTCGAGGTCGTCGGCGTGCAGGGAGACGTCGGAGAGGTCGGCGCCGAAGAACTTCAGGCTCCTGCGGTCGACGGCCGCCAGCAGGGGGCGCACGCGGTCGAGCGGCACCGCGCGGCCGGTCCCGAGGGCGGTGGTGACGTCGAGGCCGTGCACGACGTCGTGGCCGAGAGCGGAGGTGTAGCCACCGACCGGGGGCGTCCAGGGGTGGTGGGCGTTGTCCCGCAGCAGGGCGGCGAGTTCGGCGGCGGAGAACCGGGCGGCGTCGGCGCGGGCACAGCGGTCGGTCATGCGGTGCAGGCTGCCGCGGGCCCTGAGGAGCTCGGCGAGGGTTCTGGGCAGGGAGTGGCGGAAGCCCAGGGACATGTGGGCGACGACCTCGCGCACGCGCCAGCCCGCGCAGAGCGAGGGGGCGTCCCACTGCTCGGGCCGCAGCGCGTCGAAGGCGGCGGCGAGTTCACGGCGTTCGGCGGCGATCGCGGCCCGGATGGCACTCTCGTGCGCTGTCGTTTTCCTTGAATTCCCCATGGTGCAAGGGTGATCAAGGCGCTGTCATAAGTCCAAGAGCCTGTCGTTCTCGCCACTAGCATTGCTCGTTATGGAACTCCGGCAGCTCCAGTACTTCGTCGCCGTGGTCGACGAGGCCGGTTTCACCCGCGCCGCCGCCCGGCTGCATCTGGCGCAGCCCGGCGTGAGCGCGCAGGTCCGGCAGCTCGAACGCGAGCTGGGCCACCGCCTCCTGGACCGCTCCCACCGCACGGTGACGCTCACGGAGGTGGGCCGGGCCGTGCTGCCCTACGCGCGGGCCGCGCTCGCCGCGGCCGAGGGTGCGCGGCGCACGGCACAGGAGTTCACGGGGCTGCTGCGCGGCCAGGTGACGCTCGGCTGTGTGTCGGGGGCGGCCACCGAGGAGTTCGATGTGGTGTCCGTGATCGCCGACTTCCACGACGCACACCCCCGGGTGGAGATCGCCCTTACCGAGGACACCTCCGACCGCATGCTCGTGGCGCTGCTCCGCGGGGAGCTGGACATCGCGCTGCTCGGCCTCGCGGCGGACGAGGCACCTGCGGGCGTGCGCCTGGCGCTCGTGGTCGACGAGCCGCTGGTCGCCGCCGTCGCCCCCGGCGATCCGCTGCTCCGCCCCGGCGGCCGCACCCACGTCCCCCTGGCCGAGCTGGCGGACCGGCCGCTGATCACTCTGGCGCGCGGAACCGGAGTGCGCGGTGCGCTGGACCGGGCGTGCGCGGACGCGGGGTTCACGCCGCGCGTCGCCTTCGAGGCGGCCACCCCTGGGCTCCTCACCCGGCTCGCGGTACGCGGCCTCGGCGTGGCCGTGCTGCCCGCCCCGCCCGAGGGGATGGCCGCCTCGCTCGGGCTGCGCACCCTGGAGATCACCGACCCGGCGCCGCGCGGCCGGATCGCCCTTGCCTGGCGGACGGACGGGCCGCCGGGACCGGCGGCCCGCGCGCTGCTCGGCCGGTTGCGGGCGGCGTTCACCGTGTCGGCGTCAGGCGGTGCAGTCTGAGGGCGAGCTGGATCTCCAGGGTGCGGGCGGGGCTGTTCCAGTCCTCGCCCAGGAGCCGGGCGACGCGTTCCAGGCGCTGCACGACGGTGTTGACGTGCACGTGAAGCACGGTCTTGGCCCGGGTGAGACTGCGGTCCTCGCCGAAGTACGCCTCCAGGGTGCGCGTCAGCTCCGTGCCGCGTTCGGCGTCGTAGTCGAGGACGGGGCCGAGGATGGCGCGTACGTACCCGCCCAGGTCGGCGCGGTCGCCGATGAGCAGGCCGACGAAGCCGAGGTCGGCGAGGGCCGCGCCGTGCCCGGTGTGGCCGAGGGCCCGCAGCGCGGCGAGGCAGCGCAGGGCCTCGGCGTGGGCCGCGGGCAGCCCCGCGGGTTCGGCGGGGCCCGCCGCGCCGACCGTGACGGGGGCGCCGACGGCCTGGCCGAGGTCGGCGGCGAGCGCCCGCGCCTGGGCGCCGGGGGCCCCGGTGGGCGTCACCAGGACCACGTCGTCGTGGTGCAGCCCGGCGAGGCCGCTGTGTGCGCGGGCCGCCCGGTGGGCGGCGGCGAGGAGCCGCTGACGTGCGGCGCTGTCGCTGTGGGCGATGAACACGGCGTGCGGCACGGTGAGTCCGACGCCGAGGCGGCGGGCGCGGCCCGCGAGGCCGACCGGGTCGCCGGTGGTGGAGAGCAGGTCGCCGAGGAGTTCACCGCGTATCCGGTCCTCGGTCTCGGCGACGGACCGGCGCAGGAGCAGCAGCAGCGCCGTGACGACGCTCGCCCGCTCGAAGAGCCGCCGGTCGGCGTCGGCGAGTTCGGCGCGCCCGGTCAGGGCGATGCTACCGAGGAGTTCGGGCCCGGCGAGCACCGCGCACACCCAGGTGCCGTCCTGCGGGACCGCGCGTCCGCTGGCCCGGGAGGCGGCGACGGCCGCGGCGGGCGGCGGCAGCGGGCCCGCGCCGGTGCGGGCCAGTTCGGTGCCGTCCGCGTCGTGGATGAGGACGCCGCCGTCCAGGAGCGCGGCGATGCCGTCGGCGACCTCGTCGGCGCCGCCGCCGCGCAGCACGAGGTCGGTGAGCTGATCGTGGGCCTGCTCGGCGCGGCGCATGGCCTGGCTGTGGGCGCGGATGGTCTCGGTCGCCGCGTTGAGGTCGACGAGCGCGGCCCGGGTCTCTTCGAGCAGCCGCGCGCCGTCGATGGCGATGGCGGCGTGGTCGGCGAGCGAGGAGAGCAGCACGATCTCCTCGGTGGCGAACTCGCGCGGGGCGCGGTCGGCGGCGTACAGCACCCCGATCACCCGGGCGCCGAGCCGCAGGGGAACACCGAGGATGGCCCGCAGCCCCTCCTGGCGGACGGCGCTGTCGATGGCGTCGGTGTGGTGGAAGCGGGGGTCCTGCTGGTAGTCGCCGGTGGCGTAGGGGCGGGCGGTCTGGGCGACGAGGCCGCCGAGGCCCTCCCCCATGCCGAGCCTGACCTGCTGGAAGGCGGCGGCCACGCTGCCGTCGGTGACGCGCATGTAGGTGTCGCCCGCCGTCTCGTCGTTCAGCGAGAGATAGGTGACGTCGGTGCCGAGGAGCAGTTTGGCGCGGCGCACGATGGCGCGGAGCACCGCGTCGGGGTCGCGCAGCGCCGCCAGGTCGCTCGCGGTGTCGAAGAGCGCGGTCAGTTCGGCTTCGCGGCGGCGGTGCGCGCCCAGGGTGCGGTGGACGCGGAGTGCGACGTCGGTGGCGTCGTCCAGCGCGGCGAGGTCGTCGGCGCGGGCCCCGGCCTCGCGGGCGCGGGCGGCGGGGCGGGCGAAGTCCTCGGCGGGCGCGCCCCGGTCGAGCAGGTCGAGCAGGCCGCGCAGACCGGCGGCGAGGACGGTGTGGCCCGCGCCCTTGGTGGTGGGGAGCATGGG
>NZ_JASKYR010000380.1:0-7319 GCF_041028215.1 Streptomyces flavofungini | reverse complement strand
CCGCCGACTCGGCGCCACGACCCGACCCCTCCTCCACCCTGCCCGCCTCGCTCACCTCCCAGAAGCTGGACTGGGGCCGCTGCGAGGCGCCCGAGGGCGGGACCGCGCCGGGCTCGGGGTGGCAGTGCGCGACGCTCAAGGTCCCGGTCGACTATGCCGAGCCGGACGGCGACACGATGGGCATCGCCCTCATCCGCGGCCGCACCACCGGCGAGGGCAAGCGCATCGGCTCCCTGCTCTTCAACTTCGGCGGCCCCGGCGGCTCGGGCGTCTCGGGCCTGCCCTCCTTCGCCGACAGCTACGGCTCGCTGCGCGAGCGGTACGACCTGGTGAGCTTCGACCCGCGCGGAGTGGCGGCCAGCGAGGGCGTGCGGTGCCGCGACGACAGGGCGACGCAGGCCGCCGAGCAGAAGGTCGACCTCACGCCGGACACCGCGGCCGAGGAGAAGGCGTACTTCGAGGACGCCGCGGACTTCGGCGCGGGCTGCGCGAAGAGCTCCAAGAAGCTCATCGAGCATGTCTCCACGGCGGAGGCCGCCCAGGACATGGACCTCATGCGCCAGGTCCTCGGCGACGAGAAGCTGCACTACATGGGCGTCTCGTACGGCACGGAGCTCGGCGGCACCTATGCCCACCTGTTCCCCAAGAGGGTCGGCCGGCTCGCCTTCGACGCGGTGGTGGACCCGAGCGCGGACTCCGTCGACCACGCCAAGAACCAGGCGAGGGGCTTCCAGCACGCCCTGAACAACTACTTCACCTCCCGCGGCGAGGACCCGGGGAAGGGCACCGCGAAGATAGCGAAGCTCTTCCAGCGGCTCGACGCCGAGCCGATGCGCGCCTCGGGCGACAGAAAGCTCACGGAGTCCCTGGCCAGCACGGGCATCCTGGTCACGCTCTACAGCAAGCAGACCTGGCCCGCGCTGACCCGCGGCCTCCAGGACGCCGAGAAGGGCGACGGCTCCTCCCTGCTCCAGCTCGCCGACGCCTACAACGAACGCGACCCCTCGGGCCGGTACAGCACGCAGAGCCACTCGCAGCGGGCGATCTCCTGCCGTGACGCCAAGGCGCGGATCACCCCGGAGGAGGCGAAGAAGCGCCTCGGTGAGTTCCGGGAGATATCACCGGTGTTCGGGGAGTTCCTCGGCTGGGACACGGCCGGCTGGTGCCACGACTGGCCGGTCGCGGGACTGCACGACTCCCCCGAGGTGAGCGCCCCGGGCGCCGCCCCGATCCTCGTCGTCGGCAACACCGGGGACCCCGCCACTCCCTATGAGGGCGCCCGCAAGATGGCCGATGAGCTGGGCAAGGACGTCGGCGTCCACGTGACCTGGAAGGGCGAGGGCCACGGAGCGTACGGCAACGGCAGCGACTGCGTGGACGACACGGTCGACGCCTATCTCCTCGACGGCAGGACACCGGAGGACGGCAAGGTCTGCGAGTCCTAGGGAGTCCTGGGGAGTCCTGGGGAGTCCTGGAGCGGTCGCGGCCGGTCCCGGGCCAGCCCCGGACCCGGGGCACGGGTAAGGCCCCACACCTCGCGGTGCGGGGCCTTGCCCTGATGCTCCGGACCTCTAGTAGACCGGCTTCTCGGGCTCGATCTGGTTGACCCAGCCGATCACGCCGCCGCCCACGTGGACCGCGTCCGCGAAGCCCGCGGACTTCAGCACGGCGAGGACTTCCGCACTGCGGACACCCGTCTTGCAATGCAAGACGATCTTCTTGTCCTGCGGCAGGCTGCCGAGCGCGGTGCCCATGAGGAACTCGTTCTTCGGGATCAGCTTGGCGCCGGGGATGGAGACGATCTCGTACTCGTTGATCTCCCGGACATCGATGATCTCGATGTTCTCGCCGTCGTCGATCCACTCCTTGAGCTGCTTGGGAGTGATCGTCGAACCGGCCGCCGCCTCCTGGGCCTCCTCGGACACGACGCCGCAGAAGGCTTCGTAGTCGATGAGCTCGGTGACGGTGGCGTTCTCGCCGCAGACCGCGCAGTCGGGGTCCTTGCGGACCTTGACCTGGCGGTACTGCATCTCCAGGGCGTCGTAGATCATCAGGCGGCCGACGAGCGGCTCGCCCGTGCCCGTGAGGACCTTGATCGCCTCGGTGACCTGGATGGAGCCGATCGACGCGCACAGCACGCCGAGGACGCCGCCCTCGGCGCAGGACGGGACCATGCCGGGCGGCGGGGGCTCCGGGTACAGGCAGCGGTAGCAGGGGCCGTGCTCGCTCCAGAAGACGGAGGCCTGACCGTCGAAGCGGTAGATCGAGCCCCAGACGTACGGCTTGTTGAGCAGCACGCACGCGTCGTTGACCAGGTAGCGCGTGGCGAAGTTGTCCGTGCCGTCGACGATCAGGTCGTACTGGCTGAAGATGTCCATCACGTTGTCGGCCTCAAGCCGCTCTTCGTGCAGGATCACGTTCACGTACGGGTTGATGCCGAGGACCGAGTCCTTGGCGGACTCCGCCTTGGAGCGGCCGATGTCCGCCTGGCTGTGGATGATCTGGCGCTGCAAGTTGGACTCGTCGACCTCGTCGAACTCGACGATGCCGAGGGTGCCGACACCGGCCGCGGCCAGGTACATCAGCGCCGGCGACCCGAGGCCGCCGGCGCCGACACACAGCACCTTGGCGTTCTTCAGCCGCTTCTGCCCGTCCATCCCGACGTCGGGGATGATCAGGTGGCGGGAGTACCTGCGGACCTCGTCGACGGTGAGCTCAGAGGCGGGCTCGACCAGGGGTGGCAGCGACACGGGGACTCCGTTGGTCGGTTGTGCGGAACGGTTGTTCTGCCAGTAACACTGCCACGCCCTTCTTCATTCCGAGATACCTGTTCCGATACGCGAGACGATTTCGTCCCAGTAGCCGGGCAGGGTCTCCCAGGGGTCCGCTCCGCCGTCCCCTTCGACCCGGTCGGTGAAGTAGATCGTCGACGCGCCCTGCCAGCGCGCGATGCGCAGCGCCTCCTCCAGATGGCCGCGCGGCATGCCGTGCACGAGGTGGCAGAAGCGCTCGGGAGGGTAGTCGGCGGTCCATGCGGCCACCTGCGACCAGCGGTAGTCGCTCCAGGGCCCCGCGAAGGTCACCAACTGGTCGCCCGTCTCGGCGTATCCGGGATAGGGGTGCGTCCCGTGGCCGAGCACGATGTGCGCGCCGTCGACCAGCGCGCGCAGGGTGGTGACGGTCCGCCGCACCTCCGGCAGACCGGTGCGCTCCGCAGGGCAGCGGTCCAGTGCGTAGCCGTCCACCTGGTACCAGTCGAGGTAGCGGTGGGCGTCGGAGACGAGTTCGCCGAAGCCTCGGGCGCCGTACCGCAGGTCGAGGTGGCCGAGCACCCGGATGCCCGCGTTGCGCAGGCGGCCCGCCGCTTCGAGGCAGTGCGGGTCGGGCCGCTCCCCCGGACCGTTCGCGACATTCAGGACAACCCACTTCAAAGGGGCGCCCGGGCGGGTCAGTTCGGCCCATTCGACGGGGGCGACGAGGGGGTGGGCGAAGCCCGGGACACCGAAGCCGACGCGGATGTCGGTGGCGGAGGTGCCCCTGGTGGCCCTGGTCAGATGCGGCATGCGGCCTCCATCCAGATGTCGGCGAGGGACTCTTCGAGATTGATGCGGGGCCGCCAGCCCAGCCGGTCGCGCGCGGTGCGCACATCGGCCTGCTGCCAGCTTCCGCAGCCGTCCGGATACGGATAGACGGCGGGCCCGCCGTGGTCCGGCTCGCCGCGGGGGTGCCCGATGGTGGGCCGCGCGGGCACCTGGTCGAGCTCGTGCAGGGCACCGCCGTACCCCGCGACGCGGGCGAGCACGGCGGCGGCGTCGCGCAGCCGGACGGCACGCCCCGCGCCGATGTTCACCACGCCCTGCGCGGCGGAGAGCGAGGCCGCGTGCACGGCCCGCGCCACATCGCGTACGTCGACGAAGTCCCGCTGCACTCCGAGGCCGCCCAGCTTGAGCTCGCCGTCCCCCGCCTGCATCGCGCGCCGCATGGCCTCCGCGAGCCGCCCGAGCGGCGATCCGGCGGGCGTGCCGGGCCCCGCGGGCGAGAACACCCGCAGGACGACGGCGTCGAGCCCGGAGCCGAGCACGAGTTCGGTGGCGGCCAGCTTGCTGACGCCGTAGGGGCCGCCGGGCCTCGGCACCGCGTCCTCCGCGGTCGACGACCCCGGCTGGCTCGGTCCGTACTCCGCGCCGCAGCCGAGCTGCACCAGCCGCGCCCCGCACCCGCTGCGCCGGAGCGCCTCGCAGATGGTGGCGACGGCGACGGTGTTGTGCCTGGTCAGCTCGCGGGCGCCGCCCCGGGTCGCACCGGCGCAGTTGATCACGACGCCCGGGTGGACGGCGTCCAGGAAGCGGGTGAGCGCGCCCGGACTGCCGCTGGCGAGGTCGAACCGTACGTCCGAGTCGTCGCCGCGGCCGAGCGCCGTGAGCTGGACGGCCGGGTCGGCGAGCAGCCGGTCGGCGACGAATCGGCCGAGGTATCCATTGGCTCCGATCAGCAGCACTCTCATCGGGCGCCTCCCGGGGTGGCCGCTCGCGGGCGGAAGCGACTGCGGGTGGTCATCTGTCTTTCTCCTTCGGGGTGGTGCCGTGAGTCACGGGATGAGGCGCCCGCGGTGTCGGCCCCGCGGGAAGGTGGTCGTGGTCGGTGGGTCGGCTCACGGCGCGGTGCCGGAGCGGGCGTGGGCCGAGGCGAGGGTCAGGGTCCGCGCCGCGTGCACCAGCAGGACGAGGGCGGCGGCACCGCACGCGGCGGCCGGTACGACGCCGGGTCCAAGGGCGTCGACGGCGGCCGTGACGGGCGTGGCCAGTGCGTCGCATCCGGGCAGGCGGCCCGCGAACACCGTGGCGAGCGCGGTCACTTCACAGGCGCCCGCCGCCGCGAGGAGCAGTGCGGGGGCCCGGTGGAAGCCGTGCGCGGCGAGCAGGCGCGCGAGGAAGAGGAGCGCGCCGAGCGTCCCCGCGGCGGCGAAGGGCGTGGGGTCGCCGAGCACCGTCCGGGCCGCCACGAGGAGCCCCGCGAGGGCGCCGAGGAACAGGGCGACCACGCCGAACAGCAGCGGGCGTACGGAGGCGGCGAACTCGTCGAGGCCACGGCTGGCGCCCAGCCGCCGCCCGGCCCGTACGGCGAAGAGCCGCGCGCACCAGGTCGCGGGCGCGACGGCGGCGGTCAGGGCGAGGGCGGCGGCCACGGACGGCTGCCACAGCTCACCTGGGCCGTCGGGGCCGCCCGCGACGGCACTTCGCAGCAGGGCGTCGCCGAGCAGTCCGTAGGCGATGAGCCAGCAGGTCCACGCGCGCGTGGGCCGCGCCCGGCCGGTGCCGGGCCGCAGCGGTCCGCGCCGCAGGGACCACCGCAGCGCCACGGCCACGGCGAGGGCGCCGCCGAGCACCACGGCGGTCCGCGCGGCCCCCTCGCTCACCCGCGCCGCCGCCACCGTCGCCGCGCAGGCGGCGCCGGGCAGCAGCGCGAACAGGGCCCATCCGGGCTCGGCCTCCGGCGCTCGGGCCGTGTCGTCCACGGCGCCGGAGGAGGGACGGTCGGTGTCGTCGTCGCGGGGCACGCGCGCGTACATCTCCTCGGCGAGGGAGAACACGTCCCGGTGGCGGTAGCGCGCCGCCCCCCGGTCGGTCAGGCCGTGCGCCTCCAGACCGGCGGCGATCTCCAGGGGGTCGACGGCGTGTGCGCACAGGTCGCGGTGCTGGTGCATGAGCGCCTTCACCGGGTCGGCGGCGCCTCGGCGCGGGGGCCTCGGGGCACGGGGGGCCGACGTGGGCCCGGACGCCGCGACGGGACCCGGCGTCAGCGCCACCCCCGCGAGCAGTTCCTCCGAGCGGGAGTTCCAGCCGCTCGCCCCCGCGGGGGCCCGGGGCGCGTCGACCGTGCCGTCGGTGTCTTCCTGGTGTGTCATACGGTCGCCGCCCCCTTCAACTGCTCGGGCACGTCGCCCTCCTGTGCCGCCCAGCGGGGCACCGCGGCCGCCTCCGCTGCGGTCGCCGACGCCGCCCAGCGGCCCGGCATCCGCGCCTCCGCCGGGGTGGCGAAGGGCACCGGCTCGCCCGCCGCGTCCAGGGCGTCACGGCGCACCGGGCAGTGCGAGACGATCTCCAGGTAAATGCCGCGAAATGCCGCGATGTTCTGCTCGACGGTGAAGAGCTCCAGGGCCCGTGCCCGCGCCGCCGCGCCCAGGCGTTCGCGCCGCGCGGGGTCGCGCAGGAGTGCCACGCACGCCTCCGCGAGCGCCCGGGGATTGCGCGGGGGCACCACGAGTCCCGTGCCGCCGATGACCTCCACGACCGCGCCGACGTCCGTCGAGACGGTCGCGCGTCCGCAGAACATCGCCTCGACCAGACTGATCGGAAAGCCCTCGACGACACTGGAGAGCACCACCACGCCGCCCCCGGCGTACGCGTCGGCGAGGTCGGGCACCTCGGGGCCGCCGATCTCCTCGAAGGAGACGGGGTTGTCGCCGACGGCGTGCGCGCCGTCCGCCTCGTCGGGGAAGAGCTGCGCGGCCAGCGCCCGGCAGTGCGCCAGATACTCCGCCGCCTCGCGCCCCTCGGCCGCCGCCCCGACGATCCGCAGCCGGGCGCCCGGCTCCTGCGCGCGGACCTCGGCGAAGGCGTGGAGCAGCGAGATCAGGTCCTTGGCGGGTTCGACGCGGCCGACCCAGAGCAGCGTGCCGGGGCCGGTGGCGCGGTCTTCGTAGCCCCGCTCACCGATGTCGGCGAAGCGGTCGGCCGCCATGCCGGGGTGGACCGTGCGCAGCTTGGCCCGGTCGGCGCCGCACCGCTCCTGCCAGCGCCGTACGTGCGTGTTGCCCGGGGTGATGAGCGTGGCCTCGCGGTAGACCTCCGCGGCGAGGCGGCCGTGGAAGGAGGCGAGCAGGGCCCGCGCCGGTGCGCTGAGGTCCGTCACGCCCGCCGCGAGGTAGTGCGCCCGCAGCTGCACGCCGTACTCGGTGACGAGGAGCGGCACACCCGCGAAGTGCTTGGCGAGGAGGCCGGGCAGGGCCGCGGGGCCGCCCGCCGTCGCGTGGCAGAGGTCGGCCGAGCCGAGGTCGCCGGGTTCGTACCAGTCGAGGGAGAGCGGCCGGAGCGCCCGCTCCATGAGCCCGGCGGCGGCGAGCAGGTCGGGCACCCGGGCGGTACGGGCGGCCCGCAGCGCGCCGGGCGCGCGACAGGCGCGCTCCAGCGTGCGCACGGCCACCTCGGAGCGCAGGGCGCCCACGAGACCGCCCTCCTCGCGGGCCAGCTCGGCGAGTCCGTAGAGCGCACTGCTGAAACGGTCCGCCACCGCCATGGAAACCGCCCCGGCAACGGAAC